>VGGT01000097.1 GCA_016868485.1 Bacteroidota bacterium | reverse complement strand
GTTGTCAATGGTCGTTGGTCGTCGTTGGTTGTCGTTGGGCTTTCGAATTCGATCGTAAAACGTTTCAAAAACGTTTCAAAAAATACTTTTCAAGAAAAGACCCCGGTCGTTTGAACAACCGGGGTCCATCATCCGTGGAGCTGCAGGGAGTCGAACCCTGGTCCAGTCAAGCTGATCCACAGCTTTCTACATGCTTAGTCGACCGTTGATTGTCGGGGCAGTTGTGGCCGGTGACTTGCCGAAACTGCCCTTATCAGCGTGTTTTTTTCGCTTTGGGACCGCCGATGGCCCGCTGCTATTTTACTGGTGCGGGGCGCGCTTCGAAAATCCACCGCCAGTAAACACCCAGTGGAAGAAGCGCCACAGCAGTACCCCCTGGGGGTAGGCTGAACCTTGGTTACCTAACCGCTAGGGTTAGGCAGCAAGTGCGTAAGATTGATTGCCGATTAAGGCGTGGGCATTCTGATTTACGAGATCCTACCCAAGGCTCGGCATGCTTACAGTGTCATCATGGCAAGCTGTCGATTCCAGTCAGCCCCATTTGAATGCAATCCCTATAAAACAAACCAAGCGGAGGTAAAAGTTCCTCAAAAAGAAGGAAAATTGACTAAAGGGAAATACTTATTTTTGGCTAATGAAAAAGACCGCTTATTTTTTGATTTTCTGCATGGCGCAGCTGTTGTTTTTACAGGCTGCCGCCACTTCCTCCACACCGAATATAAGCCACCTTTCGCCACCCGATGAGGGAATGTTGCCCCTCAATCAACTCAAAAAGAGGCATTTGCAATCGCTCGGGCTACAATTGAGTGATGAGCAGATTTTTTCGACAGGCGATATCAGTCTGGTACAGGCTTTGGTTCGGGTGGGCGGTTGCACCGGTTCCTTTGTTTCGTCGGAAGGCCTCATCATCACCAACCACCACTGTGCATTCGGAGCCGTAGCTGCAGCCAGCAGCGTATCAAATGATTACATCACCGAAGGATTCCTTGCCCAAACGCGTGCCGACGAAATTCCTGCAAAGGGCTTGACGGTCCGGATCACCATCGGTTTCGAAGATGTTTCTGAACGAGTCCTAGCCGGATTGAGTGATGACCTCGACCCCGTTCGTAGGTCCGATGCAATACGAAGAAATATCAAGCAGATTGAAGACGAGTCTAAAGGGGCGCAGCCCGAACTGCTGCATGAAGTTTCGGAAATGTTTGTAGGACGCTCTTATGTTTTGTTTCATTATCAAACCATCAATGATATTCGGATGGTTTATGTGCCTCCACGCAGTGTGGGTGAATTTGGTGGCGAAAGTGACAATTGGGTTTGGCCCCGGCATACCGGCGACTTTGCTTTTTTAAGGGCATATGTAGGGCCTGATGGAAGGCCAGCTGCATATTCACCCGACAACAAACCATTTATCCCACAAAACCACCTCAGGGTTAACCCCACAGGTGTAGCCGAAGAGGATTTTGTGTTTATTCTCGGATATCCCGGACGTACATTTCGTCATTATCCGGCCTCCTATTTAGAATACCAACGCGATCAATTGTTGCCCATCACGTCAGAAACCTACGATTGGTTGATCGCTGCCATTGATCGTTTGGGGGCCGTAGACCCAGAGGCTAAAATAAGATTGGCGTCGCGTCAGAAATCACTGGCTAATGTTACGAAAAACTACAAAGGGAAAATTCAAGGTCTGCGAAGAGTCGATATCATCGGCGAAAAACGCAGGCAGGAAGTTGAGCTGGGTCAACTAACGATGCCTGGGGCAGCCTTTGCGCATCGTTCAGGGGTCATAAAATCGCTCGATAGCCTCTATACTTTGTTGTCTCAAGACGCGCCATTGAAGTTGTGGCTCAATAACCTCCAACAAAATTCACCCACTTTTTCGATGGCCATGGCCCGTGCGGAAGCCCGTCGTTTATGGGGAAAAGGCAGCGAACCAGGCAGCGACAGCATCAGAAATCTTTTGGTTGCCAATATGCTCAAGCAAAATGAACGATTTAGGGCGGGATACGAACCGCAATTGGATACCGCATTTCTGCGATTTATGATGCGTGCGCCGGCGCGCTGGGCTGCGCAGCATCGGACTGATGCCGTAGAGTCGTTTTGGAAACAGAATCGCCTCTTCGCGCAAAGCGATGTGGTCGTGGGTCTTTGGTACGGGAAAGGCCTTCCATTCGATGCCCAAAAAATAACAGCACAGTTGAAATCGAACCCCGAAAAGGCGCTGAATGCTCAGGGGTCTCTCGATGCCTTGGCGGATGTGATGCTTGTTGAGGCCCAACGCTTGTCGAACCGAGAAAAAGCCATTAATGCGCAATTGTCGGTGCTGTTGCCTCAATACCTGGAACTCAAATTGGCCTCTGTAGGGGATGAATTTGTTCCGGATGCGAACGCCACCCTGCGCTTGACCTACGGACATGTACGCAGATATCAACCAGCTGATGGGGAAGTGCAGACACCCTTCACTCATTTGGCTGGCATGCAATCTAAGGCGCGTTCGGCCGTGGGTGATCCCGATTTAGTGGCTGATTATGCCCTATACGGGCCCTTGCATGAGCGCATGCAGTCGGATCGTTCTGCGGATTCCATCCCAGTTGCTTTCTTATACAATTTGGATACAACCGGCGGCAATTCAGGATCTCCTGTGATGAATGCCAAGGGTGAATTGGTGGGCGTCAATTTTGATCGGGCCTTTACGGCAACCATCAACGACTTTGCTTGGAACGAGCAGTATAGCCGTTCAATCGGGGTAGACATCCGATTTGTTTTGTGGATGCTTGATGAAGTGGCCGGAGCCAGTCATCTCATCAAAGAAATGGGTGTTAAGCGATAGATGGGTTCATTAAAACCCTCGGTTGATGCGCCAAGGTGCAAAACCAGGCTTGTTGTTCCAATCAGATTCATCTGGATGCTTGCTTTCGGGCGATGATGTTGGCGAGGATGTAGGCGGTGATGTTGGCAGGGATGACGCTTTCATAGCTCCTTGAACTCCTGATGCTTGTTCATACTGCAGAGCCGCTGTTAGTGCGGCTGAAAAAAGCTGTTCATCAGAGGGCTGATTGTATAGATCGCTTTCGTTATAATACTTTGCAATAAAAGAGGTGTCGAATTGTCCGGCCTGGAATGCTGGATGTTGCATCACAAAAAGGCCGAAGGGTAGGGTAGTGGCAACCCCTTGTATTTCATATTCCTGAATGGCTCTGATCATCCGTTGAATGGCCTCATCTCGTTGCCCTGCATGAACCACCAACTTAGACAGCATAGAATCGTAGTGCACGGAAATCTCCATCCCTTCGCGAAAACCGTCATCGATCCGAACGCCGGGTCCTTGTGGCCTTCGGTACCGTTCGAGTATGCCCGTATCCGGTAGGAACTGCTGCTGCGGATCTTCAGCACACACCCTCAATTCGATGGCATGTCCATGAATTTGGATTTGCTCCTGCTGTATGGGCAGGGGATGCCCTTCGGCTACTCGAATTTGAAGACGGACCAAGTCCAATCCCGTAATCAGTTCGGTGACTGGATGTTCAACCTGAAGACGGGTATTCATCTCCAAGAAGTAAAAATTGAGTTGATCATCAACCAGAAATTCGACGGTTCCCGCATTGTGGTAACCACATGCCTGAGCCACACGAACGGCTGCTTCACCCATAGCCCGTCGAACTTCAGGGTTCAGGCAGCTGGAAGGGGCTTCCTCCACTAATTTTTGGTGACGCCTTTGAATGCTGCATTCGCGTTCAAATAAATATACAATGTTGCCATATTGGTCGCCGATCAGCTGAATTTCAATGTGACGGGGGGCTGCAACATATTTCTCGATAAAAACAGCACCATCACCGAAAGCCGATAAGGCCTCACTTTGAGCACGCTGCAATTGTTCTGAAAATTCGGCCGACGATTCCACAATCCTCATTCCTTTCCCACCTCCTCCAGCCGCCGCTTTCAGAAGAACGGGAAAACCGATTTCTTGAGCAACCACCAGCGCCAGCTTGGGATCAGTGATGGCCCCGGGTGAGCCAGGCATCATGGGGATCCGAAAGTTAGCCACTGTGTGCTTGGCCGACAACTTATTGCCCATCAATTCCATACTTCGGGCAGATGGACCTACCAAAATTAAGCCTGCTTCTTCTACGGATTGTGCGAATTCAGAACGCTCACTCAGAAAGCCGTAACCCGGGTGAATGGCATCCGCCTTGTGCTTGACGGCCAGCTCGATGATGTAGTCGCCCCGCAGATACGAATCGCGACTGGGGGGAGGGCCCACACAATAGGCCTCATCGGCATACAAGGCATGGGGAGACAAACGATCTGCCTCAGAAAAAATAGCGATGCTCGTGATGCCCATTTCACGGCATGTTCGCATGATTCGCAGTGCAATTTCGCCCCTATTCGCAATGAGGAGTCGTCGAATTGGACGAATCGATGGCGTATCCATCGCAAATTAGCCGTTGTTTTTCGCGTGATCGGCCAGGAATTGTGCCAGTCCTTTTTCCGTTAGGGGATGGTTAACCAATCCCATAATCGCAGAGAGTGGACAGGTTGCAACCTGCGCTCCAGCTTCTGCACACTGCACAATGTGAAGTGGACTTCGAATGGAGGCAGCGAGTACCTGAGTTTCGAAACCTTGTACATCGAAAATGTCTACCAATTGACGAATCAAATCTATCCCCTCTATGGCCAGATCATCGAGTCTTCCTATAAAAGGAGAAACATAGGTGGCACCTGCTTTGGCGGCCAAAAGGGCTTGTCCTGCCCCGAAAATAAGCGTACAATTGGTGCGTACATCCATTTCGTAGAGGGATTTAATGGCCTTTATGCCATCGGCAAGCATCGGTATTTTGACCACAATTTTGGGATCGATGGCGGCGAGCATCTCGGCTTCTCGCATCATGCCATGATAATCAGTACTGATTACTTCGGCGCTCACACAATCATCCACCAAATCACAAATCGCCTTATAGTGCGCCATAATTCGGTCGGCACCCTTAATTCCCTCGCGGGCCATGAGACTCGGATTGGTAGTTACCCCATCCAAAACGCCTAAGGCCTGCGCCTGGGCAATCTGATCGAGGTTAGCGGTGTCGATGAAAAATTTCATATGAAGTGTCAAAAAAAAAGCAAAAAAAAATGGGTAAGCTACTTGCATCGCGCCGCTACAACCACCTACCCTTGCTGTATTCCTACTCTGGGGGATTCAGCAGGAGCTGGCCGTACAAGACTTACCCGCCGCAAAGATAGTTGAAAGGGACTGTAAAAGGACAGGCTTTCCTGTAGTATTTTTGTTGACATGATAGCCACAAACCAAGAATTGGCGTTTAATCGGAATGAAGACGCCTACCGACTATTGATGCAACGCTACCGACAGATGCACGAACAAGTTCGGCAGGGTGGGGGCGTTAAAGCGACAGCCAAACACAAGGAGAAGGGAAAGATGACGGCTTGGGAACGAATCAACCACCTTTTGGATCCGGGTTGCCCTTATATGGAGGTAGGAGCCTTGGCTGCTTGGGGATTGTATGAAGAACACGGGGGCTGTCCGTCTGCCGGGGTAGTGGTGGTGGTAGGTTATGTCAGCGGTCGACAGTGTGTTGTTGTGGCCAATGATGCCACAGTAAAGGCGGGCGCATGGTTCCCTATGACGGGTAAAAAGAACCTTAGAGCGCAGGAAATCGCGATGGAGAATCGTTTGCCGATTATTTATTTGGTTGATTCTGCAGGGGTGTATTTGCCCATGCAAGACGAGATTTTTCCCGATAAGGAACATTTCGGTAGAATATTTCGAAACAATGCATTGATGAGCAGTATGGGCATCGTTCAAATGGCTGCCATCATGGGTTCTTGTGTGGCGGGTGGAGCGTATCTGCCCATTATGAGCGATGAGGCCCTGATTGTTGACCAAACAGGTAGTATTTTTTTGGCGGGTTCTTATTTAGTGAAGGCGGCCATCGGAGAGGATGTCGATAATGAGACGCTGGGCGGAGCCACCACGCACTGCGAGATTTCTGGGGTTACGGATCACAAAATGGCCGATGATGCAGCCTGCCTGGCTACCTTGAGGCGATTAATCGGGCAACTTGGTGCGCCACAGCTTGCTGGATTCGATCGAACGACGAGCCAAGCCCCTTCGCGAGACATCAAAGGTATTTACGGCGTATTTCCGGAAGGAAATGCCAAGCCCTATGATATGGAGGAGCTTATTGCCCATCTGATTGATGCCGATTCATTTATTCCCTACAAATCAGGCTATGGTAAGACCCTAGTGTGTGCATATGCACGGATTGATGGGTGGTCCGTAGGCATAGTGGCCAATCAACGAAAGGTGGTTAAAAGTTCAAAAGGGGAAATGCAATTTGGTGGCGTAATTTACAGTGATTCGGCGGATAAAGCCACACGTTTTATTGCCAACTGCAACCAGCGGCGCATTCCTTTAGTCTTTCTACAAGATGTTACGGGATTTATGGTCGGCTCTCGTTCTGAGCATGGTGGAATCATTAAGGATGGCGCCAAATTGGTCAATGCCGTGGCCAATTCCGTGGTTCCCAAATTCACGATCGTTGTTGGCAATAGCTATGGCGCGGGTAATTATGCGATGTGTGGAAAGGCCTATGATCCGCGTTTCATTTATGTCTGGCCAAGCGCGCGTATGGCGGTCATGGGTGGGGAGCAAGCCGCCAAGGTTTTGTTGCAAATACAACTTTCATCGGCAAAGTCTAAAGGAACTGCGCCTGATCCTGAAGCCGAGGCTTCGTTGTTGGATAAAATTAGCGCGCGGTATCAAGCCCAAACCTTGCCCGAATACGCTGCTTCAAGGTTGTGGGTCGATGGGATCATTGATCCTGTAGAAACGCGCAGTATGATATCTATGGGAATTGAAGCAGCGAATCATGCCCCTATTGAGCGTAAATTCAATATGGGCGTGTTACAGGTTTGATGCGAGGAAGCTTCCTCCAAAATCTTTGGCAAAAAGCGATTTTCGTTGTTCCCGCTTTGAATGGCTCTATTCGCTCTGTTAAAACCAGCGGATTCGCCTAAAGAACCAATACACTAATGCCATAATAGCGAAACTCGAGAGTATAACCATTCCAAAGGCCAAAGAGCTGTTTTGCATGGGAAGCCGTACATTCATGCCATACAAACTGGCGAAAAGTGTGGGGATGGCGAGGCCGATCGTAACCAATGTTAATGTTTTCATTACATTGTTCATGTTGTTGTTGA
>VGGT01000096.1 GCA_016868485.1 Bacteroidota bacterium | reverse complement strand
GCCCATTTTGCCTGTCGAACGATCCGCCCCAAATCATGGATGCAAAATTCGTCGACAACTAAAATTATGCCTGTATGACAAAAGCCGTACGGGGGCTATGATGGCTTTACCCATAAAAAAATTGCTTCTCAATCACACCAAGGCTTAAATTTGCATGACCTGTCCCAATGAACAATGAAGACTGTCCTACAGATGTCAACTTCGCTATAGGTTCTCCCGGGTCAATCCAGCTACCCAACAGGCGTACCACAACTCAGTCGTCTAAGAAGCGCATCAATAGCGAATCAATAGCAAATCAATAGCGAATCAATAGCGAATCAATAGCACATCAATAGTGTATTTTTGGCGTATTACCAGCGCTGCGACCGAACCTCATGCTATCATTCAAGCAACCATTATGAACCCCGAAGAACTCCGCGCCTTTTGTATTGCACTTGAAGGCACCACCGAAGACTTTCCGTTTGGACCAGAGAATTTAGTTTTCCGAATCAACGATAAAATCTACCTCATCATCGACCTGGATCAGCCCGAACAATGCAATGTGAAATGCGATCCAGAAAAAGCCATACAATTCAGGGATGAATATCCGGAGGATGTACTTCCCGGATACCACATGAACAAAAAGCACTGGAATACCATCCGTTTGAACGGCAAGCTACCTAAAACATTGATCGAAAAAATGATCATGGAGTCCTACCAACTGGTATCGGCTTCTGGCCCTGCGCGCCCAAGACAGAAAAAATCAATCAAATAGGCCCAGCTGCTGAGGCACCCCAGTCCGACCGAGATCAGCTGGATTTTGACCAGCATCCGGTTCAGCAGCAGCACCACCTGATCGGGGAGCATCCGATTCAGCACCACCACCTGATCGGGCAGCATCCGGTTCAGCAAGATCGCCTACCCTAACCCCTTCCGAATCCATGAAAGCCGACTCATCCGGTTGGGTAAAAGAAACCAACTCAATAGACACAGGAAGGTCAGAAACCAACCGATTACCCACCGCCTTCCACCCCTTAACTTCAATGAAATCCGTTAACGAAACCGTTGAACTTTGGGCTTTTTTCCCCTTACCCACCACATACGCCACTACCAAATCACTTCGCGTATCGGCAAACAACAATTTCGATCCGGCCGATTCAGCAACAAAAGAAAACCGCTTGTCGAGCGTGGCCGTTTCAATGATAAAGCGCTTAACATAAGTTGACTTTTGGGCCGCAACATAATGCACGGCAGTAATGGGGCGTTTGGGCACCCACTTCTCGAGCAAAATCAACTGTTCAGGAACAAAACGATGGCTTAAGTCAGAATTCGTGAGTTCATAAGAACCCTCCTTGTAAACCGCAAGAATGGCATCCCCCGAATCGAAGGACCCAAGCAGCCGTCCACGCGCGTCCACATTCAACCGACCCGTGGTTTCATCATACCACAGCTGCCGACCACCCAATGTCGATGCCCCCCGTTCGCGAAAGAGCACACGCTTCACCGGGTATCGGGTCAAGATGTTTCCTTGGGCCGAACGCGCACGAATGTCTAACGATGCGAAATCAAAATCGAAAACCTTCTTCTTAGCACGCGAAGCGGGGCTCAAAAAAACCTGAACAACCTCCGATTCAGAATTCGGGTTTGAGCTGAAGTACAAGACCTTGCTGCCTTTTGACCCCCGGGTGAGTTCATATTCCTTATCACGGGTAACGCCACCCGTTTGGAAGCGCTTTGCGTATACCGTACCATTCTCGCCATCTAAATACATCATATGGAAAGTCAGCCGATCATCACCTCTGCGAAAAACATCCACATGCAGAACATCCTTACCTACAAATCCCTTATCGCTCACACGCGCAACCAACATCTTACCGTCTCTACGTACCACGATGACCTCATCGATGGGCGAACAGTCGGTCACATACTCGTCCTTCTTCAAACCATAGCCCACAAATCCCTCTGCACGGTTCACATACAATTTTTCGCTGGCCACAGCCACCTGAACGGCCTGTATGGCGTCAAAAACCCTGATCTCCGATTTCCTGCCTCGTCCACCTCCGTACTTTTTCAACAACTTTTCGTAGTAGGCAATCGTGAACGCCACCATATGCTGCAGATCATAGCCAATCTGCTCCATGTTCTTCTCCACGCCCCGAATGTGCTCGTCGGCCTTAAAAGCATCAAACTTACTGATACGCTTGATTTTGATTTCCGTTAAGCGCGCAACATCTTCCTCCGTCACCGTTCGACGCAATAAGGGAAAAAATGGCTTCAATCCCTCAAAAATGGTATGAATAACAGCCTCCCAAGTCTCGCACTCCTCGATATTGCGGTAGATCCGTTCCTCAATAAATATTTTTTCGAGGGATGAAAAGTGCCAGTCATCTTCCAATTCCTCCAACCTGATCTCGAGCTCGCGCTTCAAAAGATGCATAGTTTGTTGCACATTGTGTCGCAAAAGGTCAGATACGCCCAAAAACTCAGGCTTGTTGTCGGTGATGACGCAGCAATTGGGGGCGATACTCACCTCACAATCCGTGAAGGCATATAATGCATCCATGGTGATGTCGGGCGATACGCCAGGGGGAAGTTGCACCTCTATTTCCACATCCCGCGCGGTGTTGTCAACAACCTTCTTCACTTTAATTTTATTGGCCTCACTCGCTTTCACAATCGACTCCATGATCCCTCCGGTGGTAGTTCCAAATGGAATTTCCTTGATAATCAGGGTCTTTTTATCGCGTTCTTCAATCCGTGCCCGACACCGGATGCGCCCCCCGCGCCGCCCATCCTGATAGGCACTCACATCCACCAATCCACCCGTAGGGAAATCGGGATACAATTCTACCGCTTGCTTGCGGAGGATTTTGATGCCTGCCTCCAATAATTCCACAAAATTGTGGGGCAAAATTCGGGTCGAGAGCCCTACGGCAATGCCCTCAACGCCCTGGGCCAGCAACAAGGGGAATTTAATCGGAAGGGTAACAGGCTCCTTTTTCCGGCCGTCGTAGCTCATTTGCCATTCTGTAGTGGGGGCATGGAAAGCAACCTCTTTGGCGAATTTGCTGAGTCTGGCCTCAATATATCGGGGCGCTGCGGCACTATCGCCCGTACGGACGTCGCCCCAGTTGCCTTGTGTTTCAATCAGGATGTCCTTTTGTCCTAAGCCCACCAAAGCCTCGCCGATGGCCGCATCTCCGTGGGGGTGGTACTGCATCGTCTGACCGATCAGGTTCGCCACTTTATTAAATCGCCCATCATCAATCACCTCCATGGCATGCAGAATGCGCCTTTGCACCGGCTTCAAGCCGTCTTCAATGGCAGGGACAGCACGTTCAAGAATAACATAGGAAGCATAATCCAAGAACCAATCCTCATACAAACCAGAAACCGGACGAGCTTCTGTTAGGCCTCCCGAATTATCTGCTCCTTCGCCCCCAAACCCCTCGTTCAAATCAACCAAATCATCAGCCATAGACCTACAAATATCGGGGAATAACGGATATTATAATCATCTTAAGTGGGCGTTGATCCAACCGGAAATAGCTTTTTTGACAGAAGACCAGCTTTGGTCTTTAAGACTTACCGGGTCTTCATCCTCTTCGGCATCCTGAAAATAGACCATTGCCTGAGGCACGGAAATCAAGAGATTCTGGGTACTATACTTTTCTTGGTGGTTTTGGATAAAGTCCGACACTGAATAATGCCTTAACAATTCGGCAATATCCCAAAAATCCTTCTTTTTTCCCCTTCCAAGGATGGCCTGAATTTTCATCGCCATGATGTCGCGATCCGAAAAAAAGCGGATGTCATCGATCGATTCAACCGGCCCCAAAAGGGGGTGTGGGTGCTTGACAAGATCAATTTTCACCCCATCCACAAAACAAAAAATCCCAATCCACGGAGGGCTTGTTCGGATGACCAATCTACTTCCGAATTGCTTTTGTAATTCTTTGGTTACATTTTCATTATCAAAATTTTCACAGCTAAAAAAGTCTAAGTCGACAGACAAACGATGACCATACTTTAAAGAGAGGGCAGTCCCACCTACTAAAGCGAAATGGTTCAAAATTGGCAGCGAGAAAAGTTCCTTCAATAAGGAAAGAGTCCTGGGTTCGACTGTCTTAGTTTGTAGCATCTAAAATCTTCTATTGGGTGGTCAATCACCGCTGAAGCTAAGTACATGGTCATTTCAGGCAGGAATTTCGCATTGAGCAAGACCTCAGCAATCAACTCATCTCCATAGTACCTCCGGCAATTACGTATATCGGGCGTATCGCCTCGTTCAAAAACCCGTTCAATAACAAACTTGTACTTATTATCGTAGTCTATCCCCTCAAAATTGACGTCCCAAAAAATTCGTTTATCGAAAATCGGCTTTTCTTTGGCTTCCATGGTCCATGATTGAAAATATACAGCGCCCAAATACCCTTAGGTTTAGACAAAAATAGAAACTAAATAGAGCAAAAAAGGGTGATGCACATTACGATGCACCACCCCCAAAAAACCCTTTCAATCCCTTAATGGACCACCACAAACTTGCGGAACTGACTGCTGCTCCCCGCATCCATACGCAAGATGTAGAGACCAGCAGGCAACTCAGCCGTTGATAAACTGCCGTTCCAACGACCATCCATAATACCCGAAGCCGAACCCGTATTCATCACCTTACCCGCAGCATCCATTACCTCCCAATAGAGATTTTGAACCCCTGGGCGCACCACAGCATTCATCCAAAGGCGATCACCCACAGGATTCGGATAAACTTTCAGATCACGAACATCCATGCCCTGATCGCGAACACCAACAGAAGGGGCTTCACTCGTGATGGCCACGATCACAGGCACATAATCAGCGCCAAAACCATTGGCATTCCAAGCCGACACATAAACGGGGGATGCGTACTGATTGTATTCAGGCGAAGAAGCTGTATAATCAATACCTGTTCCGATAGAGGTAAACACACCGGTTTGGGTGCCTGTGTATACAGTCGATAAAATGTAAACCCCGGTATCCAGTACCACACCGTTCGTTTGAGAAGCGATATCCGTAATGTCAGCGGTTTTAATCGAGCCCGAACCCAGGGTATCCGTATAAGTATAGAAACCCTCGCCAATGTCGAACACCTCGCCCGCGTCGATTACCTCGTTGCCATTGCCATCGTCCCAGCGACTCACTTTCGCTACCACCGTCTCGTTGTTTAAGTTAAATCCGGCATTGGTCACAAACGCAAACTTGATCTTATCGACCCGGGTCTCTCCCCCTACTTTAGAGTAGTAGAACACACCATACTCGTAGGGCCCAGAGGTGGCGTCGGTCGGACGAACACCACCAGAAGTCAATGGATTCAACTGGGCATCTAAACGCACCTTGCTGTATACGGTGTCGGTGATCCTGAACTCCTGTACATTCGAATTATCGGCATCGAAATCGTCGGCCGTGCTGGATTGAACGTTGTAGCGAAGGGTGTATAGACCACGACCAGCGGTGAATGGGTCGTAATCATTCAAACGAACAATGAATGAGTCGCCCGGCACCAAAGTAAGGATGGTGACCGTTTGGTTGTAGACCGGATTCGTAGCTCCAGCCAAATTCGTATGATCAACCACTAGATTCATCGTGATTGCGTTTTGCGTATCGATACCATAGTTGCGAACAATGGCCCCCAACTTCATGATATAATCGCCCGCAGCCTGAATCTGAGTACGGGGAACCGCCATATCCATCGGACGAATCAGGTCACCCGTAGAAAAACCGATGTCGTTGCGAAATGCCCCACGCTTTTGTCCGATTAGGGCAACTGTTGAATCGCCATCGATATAAGGGCGGATCAAAGCCCCTTCGGCGTTGCCAATCAACACCAATGGAATGGTTACCTGTGCGCCTACACCGCCGCCGGCCATATTTAAAATACCTGGCGAGTGGTTGATGATGATGAGTCCGATCGCACCAGCCCTTTGCGCTGCTAAGGCTTTAACACCGAATTCGCAATTACCGCGGTACAATACAGCAATTTTACCGGCAATCGCCGAGGCATTCACAAGGGTTGTGTCGCATGCGAGGGAGTCTCCGGCAGCGGCACCGCCTGCACTGCGGCCAATAACCAAGCGACCGGTCGCCACCACCGTATCGAGCGAAACACCCCATCCTGACGCGGGAATCCCAATGTCATAATTACCCCGAATGGGCTGTGGGTTCAGCACAAAACCCACGACTTGCGCTTGGGCAACCATCGACAGGAAAAATGCACAAAAAAGCGTGCTGGAAAAGAGTAAGATTTTCTTCATAATCAGGAATGGATATTAAAGAGTAGATAAAAATGTAAAGATATTAGGAATTGATAAAAGCATACTAGGAATTACGGCAATATTACAAAAAAGTAGCCAATCCTAACCCCCACATAGTGTATCATTGCACGTAATTATTAGAAAAAAAACAAAAACCCGATAAAAATCCACCAAGGCCTAATCATCCGACAACCGTGATTCGTACTTCCCTGAATGGTAGAGCAGCCGAACAAATCGAACGAATTAAGTGTGGCATACAAGGTCCCCTTCCGGGCTTGCCGGCTATGCTCCATATGGCGCCACCATTTCGCGAAGAACTCATCGCCCGTAGCCTGGTCGATGCCCGACCGCGTATGGCCGCTGTTCTCATCCCCATAACCCATCGGGCCGGGCAACTCCACGTCATCCTCACCAAAAGATGCGCATATCGTGGCGTGCACAGCGCACAAATTAGCTTTCCCGGCGGAAAAATGGAGCGAGGCGACGAACATCTGCAGGCCACAGCCCTGCGCGAAACCCAAGAGGAACTTCAACTCCCAGGCGCCCAAGTCGAATTACTCGGGGCGCTCACCCCACTTTACATCCCACCCAGTAATTATTGGGTGCACCCCTTCGCGGCTGTTTTGCACAATCCGCCAAACATTTGGACGCCCCAGCCCGAGGAGGTCGACCAAGTGCTCGAGCCCAGCCTACAGCAGTTGCTCAAGCCCGAGATTCGGGTCAAAAGAGAAGCCCAAACTTCAGAAGGGAAACAAGAAGTGCCAGGTTTTCAGCTCAGCGATCATTTCATTTGGGGCGCCACCGCCATGATGCTCGAAGAATTCCTCTGTCTCATCCATCAGTAAAAAACCAAGAGCCGAACGAGCATCAGCCAAACAAAATAAATCGCAACGCGCTACACCCGACATCCCGCGCATCCCCTAATTTTGCAAGTTCCTCCACCGCACACTACCGCATTCTCCACCGCATTTTTGC
>VGGT01000095.1 GCA_016868485.1 Bacteroidota bacterium | reverse complement strand
CACGGCACCATAGAATTTATTTCGATCGATAGGGGTCCAGCCAAAGGGTCGATGCACCAACGCGCGACCATCCTGCACGAATTGATGTGCCGCAAAATGGAAGCCCAAACTATCGGGGGTTTGATCCCATTCCGACGATGGCTCAGTATGATCAATACCCTGCCATTCGCGTGCTGCATCAACCAAAAAAGCTTGTTCATGATGACCATGAGCCAGATTCAAAAGCGCCAGCAACCATACGACCACGAGCGCCGATTTTCGGCCTGGAGCGTGGGTCGAGCTCATCCCTTTATAGATTTGGAACGATTCCAAAGCGCATCCCAATCATCATAAGATAAATTCTGAAGTTCCATACCATCGGCTCGTGCCAATTCTTCCATCCCTTGAAACCGCTGAATAAATTTGAGGCTTGCCTTGCTGAGCGCATTCTCGGGATTCACAGACAGAAATCGGGAATAATTGACCATGCTGAACAAAACATCACCGAACTCATCTTCAATCCGTTGCGGATCCGCTTCCTTTTCCGCCTCATGTAGCTCTGTCCATTCCTCTTGTATCTTATCCCATACCTGGCCCCGGTGTTCCCAATCGAAGCCCACTCCCCTTGCCTTTTCTTGGATGCGCATGGCCTTTACCAGAGAAGGCAACGAGGCAGGTACTCCGGCCAAAACGGATGCAGTGCCCTCCCGGAGCTTGAGTTTTTCCCAGTTTCGCTTGACTTCAGAGGCGTCTTCAACCCGAACATCACTGTAAATATGTGGATGTCGTGCCACGAGCTTATCACAGACCCCATTTAAGACCCCCGATATATCGAATTTCCCTTCCTCGCGTGCAATACGGGCGTAAAAAACCAGGTGGAGCATGAGGTCTCCCAACTCGCGCCGGATTTCGTTGGACTGTTGTGCGAGAATTGCATCGGTGAGTTCATAGAGTTCCTCGATGGTCAGTGGCCGAAGGCTTTCCATGGTTTGTTCGCGATCCCATGGGCACTGTTCGCGAAGCTCATCCATAATGGTAAGCAATCGATCGAAGGCGATCAATGCCGACTGCCGATCCCCGAGGGGGGATGCCGTCGGTGACGCGTCGTTGGCCGTAGGTGACGCGTCGGCGGCCGTCGGTGAGGTGGCGGCGGCCGTCGGTGACGCGTCGGCGGCCGTCGGTGACGCGTCGGCGGCCGTCGGTGACGCGTCGGCGGCCGTCGGTGAGGTGGCGGCGGCCGTCGGTGTCGAGGCTCGAGTGGATGCTGTGGGCGTCTTAGGTTCGAGACCTGGCTGGGAAGTTTGCATCCCGTAAAAATACATCCTTTCGTATCTTTGTAGGTTTTCACCCTACTTCTATGGCCGCTGTTTTTTTTCTCACCCTATCGTTTTTATTGTTGGGTTTTGCTGGAATGGGCATAAGACTTCTTGTTTTGCGCAACGGACAATTCAGAGGCACTTGCTCGAGTCACAATCCCCTCCTGGCGGAAAAGGGTGTTGATTGTGCGGGTTGTCCACACCGCTATGAAACCCACTGTCCGGCCGGTAAAAAAGGATTGGCCCATTAATCCCAACATCTTGAATCAGAACCAATACCACCTTCCAATCTTAGGATTAATCGGCCTGGCAGCCGCTTGTTTTTTGGCCCTTTTTTCATCTCTTGCTTCGGCTCAGAACCTGCGCAACAACCCGAATTCCAACCACGGCAACAAATTTGAGCAGTTGGGTATCATTTTACCCGATGCCAATAGCTACAGAACAGCTTCCGGTGCTCCTGGGCACGAATATTGGCAGCAACGCGCCGACTACGAAATCGAAGCCGAGTTGGATGAAGATGCTCAGGTGCTGCGCGGTGCTGAACTGATCACCTACACGAATCACTCGCCAGATGTGCTCGACTACCTTTGGCTTCAATTGGATGAAAATGAGCACCACCCGCAAGCAGAGTCGAACTATTTCAATGAAAGTCGGCTCGGTAGGCGTATGACTGAATCCGATTTAGAGCGCATGCTTCCAGCCCGTATGCTCGAGGGACACGGCGTACAAATTTTTGAAGTCAGTGACGGGAAAGGCCTTTCGCTTCCCTACACCATCAACCAAACCATGATGCGGGTGGATTTGCGTGAACCGTTGCGTCCGGGAAAACGTGCTCAGCTCAAAATTCGTTGGCAATATAAGATTCCCGACCGCATGAAAGTGGGCGGACGGGGCGGCTACGAACAATTGAAGGACGGCAATATTTTGTTCACCATCACCCAGTGGTTTCCTCGACTTTGTGTATACAG
The DNA here is from genome assembly GCA_016868485.1 of Bacteroidota bacterium. GTDB lineage: Bacteria > Bacteroidota > Bacteroidia > UBA7662 > UBA7662 > F1-60-MAGs140. The sequence continues at coordinate 5,011 of VGGT01000095.1, read as the reverse complement.
CGACTATCAGGGATGGAACCACAAACAATTTACGGGCAGAGGGGAGTTTTCTCTTCCTTTTGGCGATTATAAAGTGCGCATGAATGTACCGGCCGACCATGTGGTGGTTTCGACAGGCACCTGCTCCAACTATAAGCAGGTGTTGTCGAGCGATCAATACAGCCGGTGGCAAAAAGCCCAAAGTGCTTTAGAGCCTGTAGAAATTGTGACCCGGGAAGAGGCACTTGGAAAGGAGTCTACACGTGCTAAAGAGCGTAAGACCTGGGTATTTGAAGCCAAAAATGTCCGGGACTTTGCTTGGGGCAGTTCGCGGCGGTTTATTTGGGATGCGATGGCCGTGGATATCGCAGGAAAGAAGGTCATGGCGATGAGCGCCTATCCGAAGGAGTCGTATGGCCTATACAGAAAATACAGCACCAAAGTTGTGGCGCATACCCTAAGGGTTTATTCGAAACACACCATCCCATACCCCTACCCTGTGGCCATCAGTGTGGAGGCCTCGAATGGCATGGAATACCCCATGATCTGCTTTAATTATGGGCGAACGCTCGAGGATGGCACCTATTCGGAGCAAACCAAATACGGTATGATTGGGGTGATTATTCACGAGGTGGGCCACAACTTCTTTCCAATGATCATCAACTCTGATGAACGAAACTGGAGCTGGATGGATGAGGGACTCAACACCTTCGTGCAATTTCTGACCGAACAAGAATTTGATAATCAGTACCCTTCGCGAAGAGGCCCCGCACACCGAATTGCCGATTATATGCGATTACCTGCTGATCAACTCGAGCCCATCATGACCAACAGCGAAAACATCATGCAATTTGGTCCGAATGCCTATGGAAAACCAGCTACTGCACTGAATATTTTACGCGAAACGGTGATGGGTCGCGATTTGTTTGATTTCGCCTTCCGCACCTATGCGCAGCGTTGGGCCTTCAGACACCCCTCACCTGCCGATTTTTTCAGAACCATGGAGGATGCTTCTGGGGTGGATCTCGACTGGTTTTGGCGTGCTTGGTTTTTCGATATTGAACCGGTCGACATCAGCCTGGATTCGATTCGGGTGCTCACGCCAACCGATAGTATGCCGGGAAGTTTATCCGGTGCGCCAAGTACCGACCGAAACAGGGACCGTATGGGGCGTGCTTCAGAAGGCAAACACATTAGTGCATTGCGCAACAAAGCGTCGGGCATGAAGTTCTTGGTTGATACGGATACCTCTTTACGCGACTTTTACTACTTCTACAATGATTCATTGAGAAAAGTGGATGAAAACGAGCCCCGTCTATCGGCAGTTCGTGGTTCTGAATGGAATGACTCACTGATAAGCCAGCCCCAAATCGATGGAAAGCCCGTATTCGTATATGAGTTACACCTCAGAAATGCAGGGGGCTGTGTGATGCCTTTGATCCTTCGTTGGGAGTTTGAAGACGGCACGAGCCAAGAAGACCGCATTTCGGCCTATGTCTGGCGTAAAAATGAACAGCAGATTGTGAAGACTTTTGTTCATTTCAAGCCCGTTCGCTCAGTTTTGGTTGACCCCCACCGTGAAACGGCTGATATTGATACGAGCAACAATCTATGGCCACGTGATGATGCACAGATGGTTCCCGGAAGAGTGGTGATGTATAAAAGTCGCCGTGAAACAGCCGGGCGAAGAAGTACGCCTGAATTAGCCAATCCCATGCAAATCCGTACCACCGGGCAGTGATTCGAAGATCGACTGCAAGCGATCGCGTGATAAAATTTTTTGGATTTGTTTACCTTGGGCAATCAAGCGGTCTCGCTCATATGCTTGCCAAGTACACACCAAGGTATTGCCATTCATTTCCTCCACCTTGGCCGTAAAATCGATTAAGGCACCGGGCAGTGCACCCGATAGATGTTCGACTGAAACATAGGTACCGATTCCTTCTTCATGGTCCTCGCGTGCTTCCAAAACAAATTGCCGACAGGCAAATTCTGCATCGCGGGCCAGCGCAAAAGTAGCATAAACCGGGTGCACGGGTCCGTTTGCAAAAGTTGCCGTATCGGCGAGCGTTACTACATGCCTCCAATGGCGGGTATCCCCAGGCTGAAACTGCCTTTTCATGGCATACGGTCTAGGCGTTCAACCTGAACACTATTGGAAACTTCCCTAGTAATGCGCCATTCGCTGCCATCCTTCTTTCTAATACGCATGCTGTTGTCAAATTGTTCTACCGAAACCACATGAAAATGGCTACCGGGTCGCAATTCGATCTCATCCAGATACTTGAGCAAGACATCACTGCCCTCGTCTACACACACCACCCGTGCATGTTCTCCTGAGATCAGGCTATTCATAGGCTTGGTGTGTCTGTGTGGCATTTGCAAATGTGCCCCGGGGATCAATTCACCATGCGGATCTTCGGTTGGGTTTCCTAAGAAGGCGTCGAGCCGAGCAATGAGTTCTGGGTGAGAGACATGTTCGAGTTCTTCTGCGATTTCATGAATCTCGTCCCAGCGAAAACCAAGTGAATGGACCAGAAAATGCTCCCATAATCGATGGCGCCGCACAATAAACAGTGCCTGTTGCATTCCACTCTCGGTGAGGGTTACCCCCTTATACCGGTTATGGTTGAGCAGACCTTTATCGCTGAGTCGTCTCAACATATCACTCACCGATGCGGGGCGGGTATCCATGCGTGCTGCGATGGCGTTGGTGGAGGCCTCCACGGCTTCTGTTGATGAAGCGCTGATCATGTAAATGGCCTTGAGGTAATTTTGCTCGGTGCGACTCAACTGCATGTCCAAAAATACTAGTTCCCCTTGAACCTGAGAAGGCCTACCCCAACATGGGCATGTGTACCACCTTTTTGGTCAGAAAAAATTCGTCGCGATAAAAATCAGCGATCGAGAAAATTTGATATGGACGTTGGCATTCATCCAATTCCTCTTGCAGGTCACCCCCCTTTAGATATAATATTCCGTTGGTTAGTGCATGTTGCGATTCGCGCAAAAATTTTCCCTTGACCCAGGCCGAAAATGGCGCCATGCGGGTTACGGCCCGGCTCACTACGAAATCGAATCGCTCCCCCACCTGTTCGATTCTCTTTTGTTCGGCCCGCACATTACTCAACTTGAGCGCGCGACAAACCTCCCGAACCACCTTAATCTTCTTTCCGATCGAGTCGACCAACAAAAAGTCGGTTTCGGGAAACAAAATAGCCAAAGGAACACCAGGAAAACCGCCGCCCGTTCCTGCGTCCATGATCTGCGCATTCGACTTGAAGGCCTGCACCTTGGCGATGGCCAGACTGTGCAAAAGATGATGAACCTCAAATTGCTCCATGTCGCGGCGAGAGATCAGATTGATCCGTTCATTCCAATAGGTATATAAAGTCTGCAATTGACCAAATTGCTCCAACTGCGGTGGTGTTAATCCTGGAAAATGTTCGGATAACATAGCACTAGGAATCAACCGGCCTGCCAGCGGATGCACGGACGGTCCATGCCATGGAGAGGAACAGATAGAGGAACTCCAGGATGGGTAGCATCAGTATATTCATGGGGATCTGAAAGCGCCTCAGAGCCACGGAAAGCAAAATCCAGCGCAACAAAAGCTGAACAGCGAAAGCCGCCGCCACCCCCCAGAAAAATGGAGGCTGCTGCTGAGAAAACCAGGCACCGCTCAAGGCTGTGAACAATACCAGCCATGGATTCCATGCCCAATAGTTCAATACTGTTTGATCAACGGGCCTAAACAAGCTTCGATTGCCCACATACTTCAACTTTCGTTTCCAAAACCATTGAAAGGACTTCTCCTCGTTGATGCGCACAAATGCCGGAGCATCCAAACAAATACCGACATTCTTAGGTGTTGAGGCCACATTCACAAACAGGTCATCTTCACCCGAAGGATGCCTGACGTGTGCGATGAAACCCTTGCGAAAAAAGAAAAGCCCTTTCAAATACCCCATATTCCTGCCATCGCCGGCGTAGGCCCGTCTGCGCATGGCATGACCAAATAGCTTCAAGTTTTCGCGAAGGGCATCCCACTGCATGAGAGACGAGATCAATCCAGGATAAGGCGTGTATCCGGTGTAACCGAGTACGATTTCTCGCTCTTGGCCGCCATCAAAGGCCATCTGCATATACTGAATCCAGTGTTTTGAACTCGGAAGGGCGTCGATATGACTAAACAAAATTCGCGCATAGGATGCCGCCTTCACCCCAAGAGCGATGGCAAATTTTCGATCGGTAGGGTGCTTATCCTGTTCCTGAACATCAACAACGCGGAGGCTCGGGTAGCGTGCTTGCATGGAAATGATGACATCCTGACTCTCGTCGTAGGAGCGGTCATTAACCAGCACAATCTCATACTCGGGATACTCCTGTTCCATCCAAACGGGCAAGTTTCTCAGAATTTGATCGGACTGATTGCGCGCATAGATGACTACAGAAACAGGTTCTGTACCTGCCTCCAAAAGTTCAGGAGTTCGTCCGGCGCGTCGAATCACACTGAGCCAGTAAGCCAAATAATAATAGACTTGCAGCAAAAAGAAACACGCGAAAACGCTGATGGCCACAAACATAATGGGCTTGGCCAATTCGGGGGAAACTTCGGGTAAGGATAACATATTTTTGCGGGGTTAAAAATAATGTAAAGGCCAACATAGTGGGGGACAAACTTATGCACACCATAGAATTTGAACTTGAGCACACCGATTCATCCACCCAAGCGCGTGCAGGCTCCTTGCGCACCGCTCATGGCACAATTCCTACCCCGATGTTTATGCCTGTCGGTACGCAGGCCACGGTGAAAGCTGTGCGCCAAGAATCACTGCGAGATGAGGTCGGCGCACACATTATTTTGGGCAATACCTACCACCTTTACCTGCGTCCAGGCCGGGCGATGTTGGAATCGGCTGGTGGGTTACACGCCTTTATGGGATGGGACAGACCCATCCTCACCGACAGTGGGGGCTATCAGGTATTTTCCTTGGCCGATCGAAGAAAAATTCGGGAGGAAGGGGTAACG
>VGGT01000094.1 GCA_016868485.1 Bacteroidota bacterium | reverse complement strand
AAACGAGCCTTAAATCCATTGCCGTCGGCCGTCCACACCACCTTCACCGCCGCAGGATGTTGAACATGAAAAACCTCGAGCAGAGGAAGCGGAAGGCGCTTAGGTTTTAGCCGACGAGCCTCAGTCGGCCAAGGTGCGGCGAGCATCAAAAGCAAGAGCAAGATCAAACGCATAGGCCGCAAAAATACGGGCATAGTTGGGTTTCGCATACCCCCGCAGCACATAAGCCGCAGAAGTACATTGTAAAATATTTATTATATATGTTTTTGATGTTTTTATATATGTTACCATCTATATGTTGCTATTTTTTAAAATAATTTTTGCAATTCATTTGGGTTATGTACTTTTGTCGCCGTAAAAACACCCCAATGATGAACCCAATACGTAAAAATGCATTTTTAGCGGCCAGCGATCGCGCGCAGGTCGACACCCAAGCCGGCGATACGCTGGTTTCGCGCTATTATGGCGAGAGCGTTTTCAGCCCCAAAGCCATGAGGGCGCACCTTTCCGAGGAAGTCTACGAGGCCCTCATGGAAAGCATCGAGCACGGACACCGCGTTCCCCGCGAAATCGCCCAACAAGTGGCCAACGGCATGAAAAACTGGGCCATTGCCAAAGGTGCCACCCACTACACCCACTGGTTTCAACCCCTCACCGGTGCCACAGCGGAGAAACACGACACCTTTTTCTCGCTCAACCACGAAGGCGAAGCCATCGAAAGCTTCAGCGGAAGCGCATTGTCGCAACAAGAACCCGACGCTTCGAGTCTTCCGAGCGGCGGCATCCGCAATACCTTCGAGGCCAGAGGCTACACCGCATGGGACCCCAGTTCGCCCGCATTCATTTTCAGCGGTCCGGCCGGCAACACCCTCTGCATCCCCACCATTTTCGTTTCCTACACCGGCGAATCGCTCGATTATAAATCGCCCCTGCTGAAATCACTCGCCGCCGTAGAACAAGCCGGCGTGGCCGTATGCCAGTACTTCGACAAAAACATCACGCGGGTGTTCCCCACCCTCGGGGTCGAACAGGAGTACTTCCTGGTTGATGCGGCGCTGTTTGCCGCCCGACAGGACCTCGTGCTCTGCGGGCGAACCTTGTTTGGTCATGCCCCCGCCCGAGGACAGCAACTCGAAGACCACTACTTCGGCTCCATTCCCGACCGGGTGCATGCCTTTATGGTGGACCTCGAGCGCGAATCGCACCGCCTCGGCATTCCGCTGAAAACCCGCCACAACGAAGTGGCACCGGCCCAATTCGAATGCGCCCCCATCTTCGAAGAAATAAACCTTGCCGTCGACCACAACCAATTGTTGATGGATTTGATGGACAAGCTGGCGCGGCGCCACAACCTGCGCGTATTGCTCCACGAAAAGCCCTTCAAAGGCGTGAATGGCTCAGGAAAGCACAACAACTGGTCGCTCAGCACCAATACGGGCAAAAACCTGCTGTCGCCCGGCAAAACGCCCAAGAGCAACCTGATGTTCCTCACCTTCTTCGTGAATGCGATTAAAGCCTTCCACGACTATGCCGACCAGATCCGGGCGTCGATTGCTTCGGCAAGCAACGACCACCGCCTCGGGGCCAACGAAGCCCCCCCGGCCATCATGTCGGCCTTCCTGGGCGAACAACTCAGCAAAATCCTCGACGAAATCGAAAAGGGGAGAATCGAGCACAACGACAGCGAAACCCGCATCATGATGCACAGCATCAAGGCCATCCCCGAAATCCTGCTCGACAACACCGACCGCAACCGCACCTCGCCCTTTGCCTTCACCGGCAATAAATTCGAGCTGCGCGCTGTGGGATCGAGCGCCAACAGCGCCCAAGCCATGACCGTGCTCAACGCGGCGATGGCCCGCACCCTCACCGATTTCAAAGAACAGGTCGACAAGTTGATCGTTGACGGCGACAGTCGCGACACCGCCCTGCTCACCGTCATCCAAAAGTTCATCAAACAGAGCCGTAAAATCCGTTTCGAAGGCAACGGGTACAGCGAAGAATGGGCGCAGGAAGCCGAAAAGCGCGGACTCAAAAACCTGCGCACCACACCCGCCGCCCTCGATGCGATGGCCGACAAAAAAGCCCATGAGTTGTTTGTGAAGTCGGGCATCTTCAGTAAGCGCGAAATCGAAGCCCGCCACGAAATCCTGCTCGACGACTACATCAAAAAGATCCAGATCGAGTCGCGCATCATCGGCGAACTGGTGATGACCCGCATTGTACCCGCTGTGGTGACCTACCAAAACACCCTGTTGGCCAATTTGAAAGGACTACAGGAACTTGGCCTGAAAAAAGCGGCCCTTGCGCCCCAGATGGACGTGCTCGAAACCATCAGCACCCATGTGCAAGACCTCATCCGCTTATCGGAAGACATGCGCCAGGCACGCAAAGCAGCCAACCTCATCGACGATGCCCGCCAGCGAGCCATGGCCTATTGCGATCAGGTGCGCCCTCACTTCGATGCCATCCGCGACCGGGTGGACCGACTCGAGCTCATGGTCGACGACGAACACTGGCCCCTACCCAAATACTGGGAACTGCTGTTCATCCGCTAACAGCTTCACAAAGGAGGGCCAACGCCCTCCTTTTTTTATGGGGGATTATTGAAATTGGTTATTTTAGCGTGTCCATTACGAGAACACCCGTCGAAAAGATATTTCAATAGAACATGAACCCAGCCGTCTTTTCGGGCATCAGCACGATCCTAGAACGCGATAGTAAATCAACCACCTACAAGTTTGCCCTACTCAGGGGTGTCATTGACATCATACAAGACAACTCCCCCTTCATCGAGTTACGCAATGGTAGGGCTTATATGCCGTTGGGTCTCTTGGTCGAAAAGTGGATTCTTTACTACTATCCCATTTTTGATATTGACAATCAACTTTTTATTCCACAAATCAACGGTGCTGGAAAAAAACTACGATTTCAGATACGATTTGAACATTTCATCCAGAAATACAGCAAGCATGGTGGATTTTCAGCGTTCTACAACGACTTAAGAGGCAAGGGACTACCCTCAGATTTTCAGGCGGATTTTGAGAAGCTCATCCACGAGATCAGAGATACTATTGTTATGATGCCCATGAAGCACATTGGCTATTCAATGACTCAGCAATACTATTCCATTTTCCATTTTGAAAAAGGCAAAAGGGCTCGTTTGTGTGCATCAATAGACCGCGAATACCTCATCATGAATTTGGGGACATTTTCTATTCCAATCGATTATTACGAAGCATTTAAAATTCTCGGCAGTTTCATCAACGGAAAGGATTCCATTTTGGTGAAATGGGCTGAGTTTTCTGTTTCCGCGTCTGGCCGCCAACTATCTATACATCAGGTAATGGATGAAGTGTTGAAGAGCCCCATTACCGAACGCGAAATCAAAGCATCTAAAAGATTATACGAGGACATACTAAAGCGTGAAGGCCGTGTTTACTGCGTTTGGTCCGGGAAAAAAATAAACAGCTACGCGGTCGACCACATGATCCCCTTCTCCGTTTGGAAAAACAACGATCTTTGGAACCTGCTCCCTACGCAACCAAGCATTAACTCGAAAAAAAGAGATAAAATTCCATCGCCAGATAGTATTGACCGACGCCAGGAACTTATCCTATTGTATTGGAAATTGATGCATAAAAATCAATCAACGCGGTTCATGAAGGAAATTCAAATGGCACTTTTGGGCCATAAGAAATCGGATACTGAATGGGGCAATCTCCGCTCAGAAGAGGAAGAATGGCAACAAACCGGCATCGATCAGTTAAAAGAAAGTTGCCGATATCTCATCAATCAACGAGGATTTGAAGAATGGAAAATGTAGCGTGTCCGTTTTGTAGTCAACCCACAGGCCGCGAGCCGATTGCCGAAACGGACTTGGCATTCGCCCTCTATGACTTGTTTCCGGTGAACCCTGGCCACGTTTTAATCATACCCAAAAGGCATGTCGCCAATTATTTCGCGCTTAATGCCGCTGAGCAGTCGGCCTGTACAGCACTGCTGCAACGCGTGCAAGCGATTCTTGCCGAACGATACAATCCCGATGGCTATAATGTGGGCATCAACGTGGGCGAGGCCGCGGGGCAGACCGTACCCCATGTGCACATCCACCTAATTCCACGCTACGGTGGCGATGTCGACGAAGCCCGTGGCGGCGTACGCGGAGTGATTCCCCACAAGCGCAACTATCCTTAATTGACTATTCCGAAACAAAGTCAGTGATTCTGTTGCACCCCTGCATCAGCCTCTCATTCATTGGAGAAAATCACTTTAGGAACGCAACAGTTGACCGAAGTTTGGGAAGAGCTACACACTCATTGGTCGAATTCTTCGACACGGGGTCAGGTGTACGTTTTACACTTGTTGCTAAAACAAGGGTAAAAATATCACAAATTTACGCTTGATTAACGGCAGGCACGCAAGCGCAGTTTGATTTTGCTAACCAAAATTTGTCATTCAACAATAAATTGGCATAGAAACCCCGATAATCAATACTCAAATAAGCCAAACTAAGCTTGTTGGTGTCTTAGGCTAGATGTAGCCTTATCTCATCTATGAAATTTTTAACTTTTTCAATTAGAGGCCTAGTCAATTCTTCATCATAGTCAAATAAGTCCCCATAATCTCCTTTTTGTCTAAAGTCGAATAATTTGGAAAATAAAACACCGAATTCCTTTTTAATTTTTCCTGTCTTTATGAAATGCAAGCCAAATTGAGTTCTTGCTCCATCATGAGTCTGGGTCTCGATATTATTATTAAGCAACAAAGCAATCACTGCATAAAAGCATGCATAATACAAACGATTTATCACCGCATTCCATCTATCCTCGTTTGCAAGAATCAATGCCTCTTCATATGATTCCTCGGCTCTATGAAATCTGTACCTTATGTAATCCTCTCTATTGGAAATAGTCATAAACGAATTCCCTCTCTTGTGACATTCTTATAAAGTGGTGAAAAGATCAATGTGTTCTTCCAATAATCTTTTGAATAGACAAAAGTTGAAATCACTTGGCCTGACTCCAATTCGATATCATATAAATCTTCTCGAAAACTATCCTCAATTTCATTAGTGACTTTTGAATCATTAATTAGAATCAAAATGTCCCAGTCCGAATCGGGTCTAAAATTACCTCTTGCTCTTGACCCAAACAAATAGGCTACGGCAAGGGGATCTTTCTCATGAATCGTTCTTGTAATTCTTTCTAGTGTTGACAACCTATCCATGTCAATTTGAATTTTGTCAAATATACAAATTAGCCAGACACTTAATTCAATTGTCGGATGTAGGCGCTCTTTTGCTGCCTGCATACATGCTGTATAAACAAAAGCGGCTGTCGATCCGGCCGTTGTAGAGTGGGATGCGCCGGTCGGCCTTCAGGCCTATTTTGCCCAGTAGGTCGAGGTTGCCCGACACGATGCCCACCTTCCAGCCGGGCAGGCTGTGCTTCATCCAGTGGCCCATGTCGGCATATACGCCGGCCAGTTGTTCTTCTTCGCCCAAACGCTCGCCATATTCGGGATTCAGCAAGGCCCAGCCCGCAGAATCGGGTATTTTGATTGCGCGGAAATCGCCCCCCACCGTATTGATGTACGGCCGCACCCCTGCCTTTTCGGCATTGTGTAGGGCAAAACTCAGCATGCGGGTGTCGTGGTCGTTCACAACAATCTTGGGTATATCGACTTCCTGCACCAGGTCTTCGAGATCGAGCAAGGCATCAATGTAATCCAGTTCGTTGTAGCCCTGCAAATGCTGGAAGGCATAACGGCGGCGATACAAGCCCGGGTATCGTTGGGTGGCCATGCAGGCCGCTTCGATGGCTAAGGTGCCCACGCCGCCCATCGGGTTGAGCAGGGGTTGGCTGGCTTCCCAGTCGGTGGCCAACAGCATGGCCGAGGCAATGCTTTCGAGCAGAGGGGCTTTGCCCGGATGCATGCGGTATCCGTGGCGGGCGATGGTTTCGCCGGAGGTGTCAGCAAACAGCGTGGCTTGATCGCCTACCCAATACAAATGCAGCACCGCGCCGCTGTAATCGGAGCCGGTGTTGGGGCGCCGGTTGGTTTTCTCGCGCATGCGGTCCACTACGGCGTCCTTCACCCGCATATTGATGAACATGGGGTTGTTGACACTGGGGTGCTTGACATGGGAACGCACCGAAAAATAGCCCTCAGGCTGCAGCAGGCGCTCAAATGGATAACGCTTGAGGGCCTGGTATACCTGCTCGGGATCTTGCGCATCGAACTGCAACAAGGGGTACATGATTTGGCTGGCCGTGCGCAGCTTCATGTTGAGGAGCATGGCATCGGCAGCCGTTCCTGGCACACGCACCATACTGTCGCTGGCATAGGACGGCTCGTAGCCGAGCGCCCGTAATTCTTGTTCTAAAAATGGGCCTAATCGCTTGTAGCAGCTGATGACCAATTCGGCTGGGGTTTCAAATATCGACACGCGTTAAAGGTAGGGAAGCCTATCCATTGATTACAAGCTATTTGTTGGCCGTCGAACTATTTGGAGGCGGTGAGTGCATAGACCATCGGAATTTGATCGCCCAGGTGCTTGATTTGGTACTTTCCGGGGGCCACCTCCACCGCATGTTGGAAGCAGGGATAGGGCGAGTAGTCGAATTCGTTGAACGACTGAATGTGGAGGCCATGCTGTAGAAGGCTGCCCATGAGCTCAGAAAGGCTGTGGTTCCAGGTCACACTGGTCTGTACCAAATCGGCGCTTGGGTCGGCATAGGTGCCCTGCTCTGTTTCGATGATGGGCCCGGAGTTGAAGTAGCGGTAGGCGACTGATCCGAACTGATTGTCGAACATCCAAACCACGGGATGGAAGTCGACCATGATGAAACGGCCCCCAGGTTTTAGAAAATGGCTCACCACCGCGGCCCATCGCTTAAGGTCGGGGAGCCACCCAATGGTGCCATAGCTGGTGAATACCATATCGAAGCTGCGGTTGAGGTGCTGGGGAAGGTCGTAGAGGTTGCAGCAGATGAATTCGGCCGATGAACCGAGATCTGTTGCTGTGGCGCGCGCCGTGTCGATGGCGCGGTCGGACAGGTCTACCCCAGTAACCTGCGCGCCCAGTCGCTCCAACGACAAGGTGTCTTGTCCGAAGTGACACTGCAGATGCAGTACGCTGCGTTGATCCAGATCGCCCAAAAGATGGCATTCGATGGGATTAAGCGATGAAGCACCCTTCAAGAACGCATCGTGACGGTAGAAATCCGACCGCAAGTGGACGTCGGTCTTTAGGTTCCATGCCTGCCGGTTCATGTCGAAATACTCCGGCTCGGGGTTCAT
>VGGT01000093.1 GCA_016868485.1 Bacteroidota bacterium | reverse complement strand
TAGAGGCCCATGGAAACCCCATTCCTGAAGCGCAAATCCATCTGCAGTTTCATACACTCGACACGATGGCTGGGTGTAAGATTCCTCGAAATGAATTGCGCGGCATACTGGAGCGTCTCGATTTCCAAATCGGCTATGAACACGCGGAGGGCATGGAATTAACAGCACCTCGATACCGAACCGATGTAACCCGCGAGGTCGATGTGTTGGAGGAAATCCTGAGGGTGTACGGTCTCAATCGACTTCCCGCACCACCCCAACTGCGCTACGCCCCCTCGCCACCCAAGCACAATGAACGGAACCACAAGCTGCGTGATTCTGTGGCCCGTATGCTCGCCGACTCCGGTTTTTATGAAACAATGAGCCTATCGTTTATTTCCGATGCGGAACTTGAGTTTCTTCCGGCCTATAAGCCCTATGCACTCAGGGTATTGAATCCGGTCAATGATCTATACCCTGTATTACGTCCCAGTCTGTTGTTTTCTTGCCTCAACAATGCACGGCACAACCACAACAGGCAACAATATAACCCCATCTTCTTTGAATGGGGAAAAACGTATCTCGTAAACAACAATACGCGGACCGAAACAGATCAATTGGGCTTGTTGATGTCGGGTTCGGCCACTCCCGAAAGTTGGTATGCTGATGCGAGAAAAATTGACTTGCCTCTTCTCCATGCGCACGTACAGCGCATATTCATGGCCTGCGGGATAGAACCCCAACAGCCTGAACGGGGTACGCATCCCTGCCTTACCCATCGCCAGCTTCAATATACCTGGCAAGGAAGGCCCTATGCCTATCTCGGTGAGGTCGACCCAGGCATTGCCAAACACTACGACCTCAAACAACCGGTGTGGTTTGCTACCCTAGAATGGGCTCATTTGATGGCTCAGGTAGGTCAACGAAAACTATTCCGTGATTGGTCGCGCTTTCCGCTCGTTCGCCGCGATCTCGCACTCCTGGTGCACCGCAGCGTCCGCTATTCTACTTTACGCGAACTTGCTTTCCAGTCTGCTGCCCCCTTGTTGCGCGAGGTGAACCTTTTCGATCGTTACGAGGGTGACCGTATTGCCCCCGAACTCCGGTCATATGCTCTGAGCTTTATGTTCCGCGACGATCATTCTACGCTTACCGATGAAAGAGTCGAGGCGGCAATGACTCAAATAATCGCTATCTTCGCGCAAGCTACAGGTGCGGAAGTGCGCCGCTAGAAATTATGGATCAAGAGTTGCTGCAACGCTTGCACGTGCTTCACCGCCGGGTGCAGTCGGTGCTCAACCGATTGGATAAATTGGAACGGGAAAATGCCAGTCTCAGGCAACGCGTAGCGTCGTTGCAGGATGACAAACTAAAGCTTCAAGACCACCTGAAATCGGTCGAAGAAGAGAAAAAAAACCTGGCCATAGCCGAACAAATCCGTCGCGATCCAGCTTCGAGCCGCTCCATGCAACTGAAGCTAAATGAATACATCAATGAAATAAACCGGTGCATCGAACTGCTGCAGGAACAGCAATAGGTCTCAGGCATTTCAGAATTATGGAGCATATACACCTCAATATACGCATTGGAGACCGCACCTATCCGGTAAAGGTTGATCCCATTTCTGCACCCCGACTGCAATCGGCCGAGGAGCAGATCCGAATGCGCATGGATGAGTACAAGTCGACCTACCCTTCGTCCGACAAAACCGACCAGTTGGCCATGACTGCGCTGCATTTCGCACACGCAGGATTGTCAACCCAAACGCAAAGCTCGTCTGATCAACCCACGCCAAAGCCAGATTTATCTAGCCTATCGGAATCCGTCGATCGCATTTTTGAGCTATTGGACCGACGAACATCGACCGCCCCTGAATCTGATTCGCCCTAGACCCATAGCTACTTCTGCCGTAGTCTTGCCCACAAAAACAAGCTATGGAATATGCAATAGGACTGGCCGCGACCATCGTGGCCCTGCTTGCCGGACTCATCACCGGCCGCAAAATGGGCGCAACAGCCCGCGATCAACAACGCGAAGAAGCTGAAAAAGAGGCAGCCCGCATTCTCAAAGAGGCCGAAATAAAGGCTGAAACCCTGCGCAAAGAGAAGGAACTTCAAGCGCGCGAACGTTTTCTTCAAATGAAACAGGAACACGAAAGTGAAGCCAATAAGCGCACCCAGGCTCTTGTTCAGAATGAAAACCGCATCAAACAAAAGGAACAGTCACTCAACCAAAAAATGGAACAAGTGGCCCGCAAGGAACATGAACTGGATGGCAGTCGCGACCACCTCAAACGCCAGCAGGAGCAGATGGAGCAGAAAAAGGAACAGCTCGATAAGCAGCGCGAAGAACTGGAGAAGAGCCGACAAAAAACTGTGGCCGCCTTAGAGAAAATCGCCGGTCTATCGGCACAGGATGCCCGTGCACAACTGATGGAACAAATGGCCGCAGAAGCCAAAAGCAAGGCCGCTGGTCAATTGAAAGAAATTCTGGATGAAGCCAAAGCCCACGCCCAGAAAGAAGCCAAAAAAATAGTGATCGAGACGATTCAGCGCACCGCAACAGAGCATTCAGTTGAAAATGCCATCTCTGTATTTCCCATCAAAAACGACGAGATTAAAGGTCAGATCATTGGTCGCGAAGGACGAAACATACGGGCCTTCGAAGCGGCCACAGGGGTGGAAGTGCAGGTCGACGATACGCCAGAAGCCATTGTATTGAGCTGCTTCGACCCACTCCGCCGCGAAATCGCTCGTGTGGCTCTGCATCGACTGGTTACTGATGGACGCATTCACCCGGCTCGGATCGAGGAAGTTGTGAACAAAACACGCAAACAAATCGAAGAGGAGATCGCTGAAATTGGCGAGCGCACCTGTGTTGACCTGGGCATACATGGATTGCCCGCTGAATTGGTGCGGCTTGTGGGCAAAATGCGGTACCGCTCTTCCTACGGTCAAAACCTTCTTCAGCACAGCCGCGAGGTCGCTAATTTATGTGCCACTATGGCCTCCGAACTTGGTCTTAATCCAAAGTTGGCCAAACGCGCTGGATTACTCCACGATATCGGAAAGGTGCCCGACGACAATCCGGAGGTGCCACACGCCATTCTGGGGATGCAAATTGCGGAACGTTGCAAAGAGCACCCTGTTGTTTGCAACGCCATCGGTGCACACCACGATGAGATCGAGATGACCGACCCCATCTCTGTGATCGTTCAAGTTTGTGACGCTATTTCTGGCTCACGACCTGGAGCGCGCCGGGAGATGGTCGAAGGCTATACAAAACGCCTCAAAGAATTGGAGCAACTGGCTACTGGCTATGGTGGGGTAGAAAAAGCCTATGCCATCCAAGCGGGTCGCGAACTCAGGGTTATAGTTGAGTCAGAAAAAGTGGGGGATGAAGCAGCAGATCTGATGGCCGTGGATATATCAACACGCATCCAGAACGAAATGCAATACCCCGGGCAGATCAAAGTGACTGTGATTCGCGAAAAGCGCGCTGTCTCCTTTGCGAAGTAACGCGCTGTCTACTTTGCGAAGTAACGAGCTATCTCCTTTGCGAAGAAATAAGAAAAGCCCGCTTTCTCGCGCTACTTTCTGAAGATCACTTGATTGCCTGAGGCGGTTGTCAGCAGAACCTCAGGTGCTTCTGCATCCTCTACATAGCCTATGCAACGTGCTTCGATGCCCATTGACTCAGCCCTTTCAATGAACGAAGGCGCCTCGTCTTCAGAAAGGTACACCTCCATTCGGTGACCCATATTGAACACCCGATACAGTTCTTCATCACTACTCCCAGAGCATTGGGCAATCATCTGAAACAAAGGGGGAACGGGGAACATATTGTTCTTAACCACACGCTGTGGGCCCAAAAAATTCAGCGTTTTCGATTGCCCCCCACCCGAGCAATGCACCATCCCGTGGATATCAAATGCACGTTCACGCAAAATGGGGACCAGTAGTGGAGCATAGGTCCGCGTTGGCGACAAAACGAGACGACCCGCATTCAATGTTGTACTTTCAACGCGGTCTAAAAGACCCATACGACCCTTATACACCAGCTCAGCGGGCATAGATGGGTCATACGATTCCGGATAAGCAGCGGCTAAGGCATGAGAAAAAACATCATGTCGGGCCGAGGTGAGTCCATTCGATCCCATCCCACCATTGTATTCAGATTCATACACCGTTTGACCAAAGGAGGCCAATCCAACTACAACATCCCCAGCTTGAATTCGCTCCTGCGAAACCACATCGGAACGCCGCATGCGCGCAGTCATCGTGGCGTCCACTACTATGGTGCGCACCAAATCACCCAAATCGGCCGTTTCACCCCCACCATGGATCACCTCAATCCCATAATGATGCATTTGATCAATAAAATCGATGGTTCCGCCTATGATGGCCTCTAAAACCGCTCCAGGAATTAACCGAGCATTACGCCCGATGGCCGATGACAATAAAAATGGACCCGTACAACCCACACAAATCAGATCATCCAGATTCATGACCACCGCATCAACCGCCAAATTTCGCCACACCTGTAGGTCACCCGTTTCTTTCCAATAGGCATATGCCAAAGCCGACTTACTGCCCGCTCCGTCGGCATGAATCAATGAGCACCATTCCGGATCCCCACCCAGATAATCGGGGAGAACCTTACAGAACGAACGCGGATATAATCCCTTATCGAGACGGCCAATGGCCTGATGCACCTCATCCTTCGTAGCCGAAACCCCTCGCCGCAAATACTCGCTCATAATCGATGGATGGCAGAGCTATCGACTTTCACCTCACTCCCAATCGGGATTGGTGTACACCAGATCCTCTTCGAGTTCCAGGTCACCCGTAACACGACGGTATTTGATAATTCCTCGGAAATCCGTGCCGATCACTTTGAAGGTTGTTCGGCGGTTCAACTCGTGTTCCGCATCGCTGCACCTTACTCCATTACCACAGCGGTTCAATAACTTAGTTTCACCAAATCCAGCCGGAACCAAGCGAGCGGAGTCAATTCCTTGCGCGATCAGGTAGCGTACAACCGATTCAGCACGTCGCTGGGATAAATCTTGATTGTACGCATCAGATCCTCTTGAATCGGTATGAGAATTCAACGAGATGCGCAAATTTGAAGCACGGTTGAGAAAACGTACCAAACTGTCCAACGAACCGAGCGATTGCGGCTTCAATTGGTCGCTGTCGAAGTCATACACAATATCTCCAATGATGATTTCATCCAAGGGCACGCGCATCAACCAAAGATCGGCACGGAATTTTTTAGACTCCTCAACACCCAAGGTGTTCATGGTGGTGTCGTGGTCGATATAATCAAACTTCGAGGCCTGAATTTTGTATTCAAAATCCGGTTTCAGCCTAAACGAATACTGACCTTTTTTATCTGTTTTGGTGTCCTTGTAGGTCGAATCCTTCATGAACAGCCTTACCTCAGCAAATGCGATGGGCTTGCCTGTGCTGTCATCATAGATGGTGCCATCCAAGTCGATTTCAATGGGTGGCAGAGACCATTGGTAGATGTCGTCGCTGCCACGACCACCCGTCCGATTGCTCACCAAAAAACCTTTGTCTTTGCGGGTATTGGCAATAAACCCAAAGTCATCAGCGCCAGAATTTACAGGAAACATTAAATTTTCGGGATCTGACCATTCCGTACCGCTGCCCTTAACCGCAAAAATATCCAATCCACCCATACCAGGGTGGCCATCACTGGCGAAATACAGCGTTTGACCATCGGCATGTATGTAGGGGAACATTTCATCCGATTCGGTGTTCACTTGCGGGCCAAGGTTAATGGGATCCTCCCATTGATCCCCCGCACGGTTCATATACCAAATGTCTTTACCCCCATAGCCTCCTTCAGCGCCATCCGCCGTAAAAAACAACTTGGTCTGATCGTGAGATAAGCTTGGATGGGATACCAGTATGGTATCACCAAAAACAGAGATTGGCTCTGGAGTTCCCCATTTAGTACCCGCCCTCTGAACTACGTAAATCTTACAATCTCCCTTTTTTATGGTACAACGCGAAAAGTACATGGTGGTACCTGCCTCATTGATGCTGGCCGTACCATCATTTCCCGGCGTATTAATATCCCCTTCTAAAGTAGCTGGTTTGCTCCACTTGCCCTTAGCATCAACGGTGGATTCAAAAAAATCTGAATACCGTTCTCCAATGCGGTTGAAGAGCTTCTTACCGCTGGCTTCTTCCCGATTGGAGGTGATGATGACCCCATTTTTCCGAAACAAAGTCAGAAAATAATCCGATTCGCGCGTGTTGAACACCCGCATATTTTTTACCTCATGCTTTGTGGGCGTTTTTTTCCATCCAGAGGCCATCACACAGGTTTCCCGATCCCATTTCACACGGGCATCGTCTGGAGCGGCCTCCAAATGCAAGGCATATTGCTCCGAGGCCTCATCAAATCGATCCAATGCCCTCAAAACAAAAGCATGTTGAGCGTATAATTCCGGCTCTTTGAAGCCTGCCTTCTCGGCACGTGCATACCAAGAATCAGCCTGTCGGTAATCATTCATCAAACGGTAGCACTGGGCTACCTGAAAAGTTGCTTTACCCTTCTCGTCCTTATTTTTAATGGCTTTCTTATAGTAATCAATCGCCACGAAATATTGCTGGATCTTATACATTTTGTTGCCCAATGCCATCTGGGCACGTGATTCGTGTCCAAAAGCGCCCACAATGAATATAGCCAACAGCAGAATCGGGAGTCGTATCATTTGCTTCATATCACGGCATCAAAAAAGAGAGTTGCAAGGTAGCGAAAAGCAATCGTACAAGCAACCCAATCAGGGCTTTGCGCCAGCAGGCAATCCCAGCTTTTTCTTTACCGGCTCCATGATGTCATCGGAATCCTGATAATGCAATAAAGTCCCCCCGCCTGAATCGAATACATAGGTATATTTACCATCCTTGGCCACATCCTTGATGGCCTGCTCGGCCCGTTCCATGATGGGCCGCAACAACTCCTCACGCTTGGAAGAAATGTCTTGCTGCGCGCGCTGCTGGAAGTTGTCGATGTTGGTCTGCAAGTCCTGGATTTCCTTTCCGCGGTATTCCCGAACGGCCTCACTCCATGAACTTTGTTTCGACTGATACTCTGTGTACTTGGTTTTCAATTCGGCAAGCATTTGCTCCAACTGACCATTTAAATCCTCTGTATAACGCTTTAGGCTATCCTCTGACTTCTTTGTTTCGGGCATCAGGGCCACCAAATCAGATGAGTTGATGTGCCCCAATTTAATCTGGGCATGTACGGTCAAGTTCGACAAGCCAAACAAAAATAGACCGCTGAAGAGAATGATTTTTTTCATTTTGAATTAAGTTTAATGT
>VGGT01000092.1 GCA_016868485.1 Bacteroidota bacterium | reverse complement strand
TCGTTTGAGGAGGGGATTTTCGGGGATTTTTTCGGGATTTTCGGGGGTTATCCGGCATGATTCGAGCCCCCATCTTTTGCCTGCGAGCCCTCGTCTTTCGCCTCCGACCCCTCGTCTTTCGCCTTCGAGCCCTCGTCTTTCGCCTTCGAGCCCCCGTCTTTCGCCTGCGGAGTATTTGTTTGGGCCGATAGGGGCCAAAGACCGATGGTGAGTGCTACGCTGAACACCCCCAAAAAGGATCCAGCGAGGACATCTTCAAAGAAATGCTGCGACAGATAAACGCGTGTGTAGCCCACCGCAAAGGCCAAGGTCAGCAGAAGGAGTTGGCGGGCCCCTGCCGAATATTGGACCAGTGGTTTCGGCGGGTCGATCAAACAAAGCAGGCTGGCTATGGCGAAAGCAGCGGCTGTGTGTCCGGACGGGAAGCTTTGGTGTCGGTGTTGTTCTACGCCCGGTATAAGGTGTTCGATTGGTGTGCCCAGGGCTTCAAAGTAGGCGGTGGGCCGGAGGGCATCGGGAAATATAAGCTGCTTGCCTGCTTGTACCAAAAGCAGGGTGAGGGTGAGGGCCACCGCAGCTCGCCAGGCTAAAGGGCGGTTGATCGCATACAATACCAATGGGAGCAGCGCGGCGGTGCGTCCATCCCCCAATAAAGTGAGCCATGGAGCGATGGCATCGGCCCATGGGGCATGTTGGGCATTCATCCACAGGAAAAGTTCCGTCTGTGTGGTGGATATCAGCAACGCCCCACCGACCAGCAGTAGGAGGCCGTAGGCACTGAGGAATGTAAACAGCTTATTGCTACTTCTTTTTGGCACCGCTGCTCGATTTGGCAGCTGCTGCGGCGGGTTTGGGTGCCGCCTCAGGGTCGCGCCGGCGTAGTTCTAGCCCTTTCTCCGTATCGGTTGGCCCCCACCGGGGTTCATTGCGGTCGCTGTAGCCTCTTTCCGCGATAACCACCTTATTCTCATAAACCGTATAGGAGTACATTACATATTCATCGTCTTCTTTCACGCCGTGGACGCAATTTTTATCGACGCTTCCCCCTTGGAAACGCGATTCGCCTTTGAGCTGAAAGAATAGATTGCAGTCGGGCAATTCATCGAGGTCTTGCCTTGGT
Organism: Bacteroidota bacterium; assembly: GCA_016868485.1. Taxonomy (GTDB): domain Bacteria; phylum Bacteroidota; class Bacteroidia; order UBA7662; family UBA7662; genus F1-60-MAGs140. The sequence goes on along the minus strand of VGGT01000092.1, from coordinate 6,238 downwards.
TCGTAGCCCTCGAAGGGTACTTTCTTTTTGTATTCACCCGCCACGGCGGATATATCATACATCGTGAATAGGACGGCTTCTATGGTGCCGTTGATGCCGTCGGTGAGTCGAAAGAATCGTTGGCTGATGGGGTTTCCGTTGCCGTCGGTGATTTCCTCGTAGAGCCAGGCTGCATCGGAGTATAAATTTTCCCACACCCGCACAATGTGTGCCTCACGAACGGCTACTGTGGTGTCGCGCTTTGCGATATTGCGGTTGTCGAAATCGCCGGTCATCCAGGTGAGCAATTGCTTCATTTCCTTCGAAAAGCGGGGGGGTGCCGCTAAAGAGGTAGTGGGTGCCGCTACAGAAGTGTTGGGTGCCGCTACAGAGGTAGTGGGTGCAGCGGTGAGCAGGGTAGCGGTTAGGATCGACGCGAATAGAAGTCTTAAGGGGTTCATAGTCGGGTGCTTGAGTTTATGAAGGGATAAAAGTACAACTGTCTATTGAAAAATACACAAGGGCTGTGTAAAGTCGACCGAAAATTAGGACTTGTTGACCTTCTGTTTTTTCCTTTCTGGGCTTCGCATGCCTTGTGGCGATGGATGGGTACATTTTATAAAAACAGCTCCTGCTTGGTGTTCAACAAGCCGCCCACCGATTGTGCAAAACTTCTCACTTTTTGTGGATTTCCTTGCCGCTTTCTTTTCAATTTTTGTTGACCGATTGGTCACGCGATCGGGCCATTTCCCGAACTGGATTCCTGTCCTTCCGGCAGGCGTTTTTTTCGCGACTAACCCGATGATGATGACAAATATAAACCTATTTCTGCCATGATTGAACCGATTCTCCTCGAGAATAAAGACCGCTTTGTCCTGTTCCCCATCCGCTTCCACGACTTGTGGTCCTATTACAAAAATTCCGAGGCCAGCTTCTGGACGGCGGAAGAAATCGACCTATCGGCCGACCTCCACCATTGGAACAACCTGCTCAACGACGATGAGCGGCACTTCATCAAGCACGTATTGGCCTTTTTTGCCGCCAGTGATGGGATTGTGAACGAGAACCTGGCGGTTCACTTCCTCAATGAGGTGCAGTATCCGGAGGCGCGCTGCTTCTATGGGTTCCAAATCATGATGGAAAACATCCATTCAGAAACCTATTCGCTTCTGATCGATACCTACATCAAGAATCCTGAGGAGAAGCATAAACTGCTGCACGCCATCGAAACCATCCCCTGCGTCACCAAAAAGGCGGAATGGGCCCTGCGGTGGATCGACAAAGGGAATTTCCAGGAGCGTCTCATTGCTTTTGCCGCGGTGGAAGGCATTTTCTTCAGCGGTAGCTTTTGCAGTATTTTCTGGCTGAAGAAGCGGGGCCTCATGCCTGGGCTTAGCTTTAGCAACGAGTTGATTAGCCGCGACGAGGGCATGCACCGCGATTTTGCTTGCCTCATCTACAACGACCACCTTCAAAATAAGCTCGACCCGGCTTCGGTTACCCAAATCATTACCGACGCCGTGGAGATCGAAAAGGAATTCGTGACCGATGCCTTGCCTGTGCGCCTCATCGGCATGAACAGCGATATGATGTGCCAATACATCGAGTTTGTGGCGGATCACCTGCTGATGACCCTCAAGTTGCCTGCCTATTATGGGGCCACGAATCCCTTCGATTTTATGGAACTCATTTCCATGGAGGGCAAAACCAATTTCTTCGAGCGCCGTGTGGGCGAGTACCAAAAGGCTGGGGTGACATCCGACCGCAACCAGCAGACCTTCAGCACCGAAGAGGATTTTTGATTGGATTATTTTGATTGCACTTTAAACAGCATGCCATGTATGTAGTGAAAAGAGACGGGCGCCGGGAAACGATTTTGTTTGATAAAATCACCTCCCGCATCGAGAAATTGTGTTACGGCTTGAATCGTGATTATGTGCAACCGGTTGAGGTGGCTAAGAAGGTTATTGTGGGGATGTATGACGGCATTGCCACCACGCGTCTCGATGAACTTGCCGCGGAGACGGCGGCCTCGCTCACAGCCTTGCATCCCGATTACGCCCTGTTGGCTGCGCGCATTGCCATCTCAAACCTACACAAGGAAACCCTGAAGTCATTTTCTGAGACCATGAGGGCCTTGTATCACTACATCGACCCGGCAACCGGGCAAAAGGCTCCGCTTCTGGCTGATGAGGTGATGCAGGTGGTGAACCAAAACGCCGAGCAACTCGATTCGGCCATCATCTACTCGCGCGACTACGACTACGACTATTTTGGATTTAAAACCTTGGAGCGTTCGTACCTGCTGAAGATGAACGGCAAGGTCGCCGAACGCCCCCAACACCTGCTGATGCGCGTGGCCGTAGGCATCCACCAAAGCGACATCGCGGCCGCCATCAAAACCTATGAGTTGATGAGCGAAAAGTGGTACACCCATGCTACGCCCACCTTGTTTAATGCGGGTACACCCAAGCCGCAGCTGTCGAGTTGCTTCTTGCTGAGCCTTAAGGAGGATAGTATCGATGGCATATACGATACCCTCAAGCAAACGGCGAAAATTTCACAAAGCGCGGGGGGCATCGGGCTCAGCATCCACAATGTGCGGGCTACAGGATCGTACATCCGCGGCACCAACGGCACAAGCAATGGGGTGGTTCCTATGTTGCGGGTCTTCAACGACACCGCACGCTATGTCGACCAAGGTGGTGGGAAGCGCAAGGGGTCGTTTGCCATCTACCTAGAGCCTTGGCACGCCGATATTTTCGATTTCCTCGACCTCAAAAAGAACCACGGTAAGGAGGAACTCCGCGCACGGGATCTGTTTTTCGCCATCTGGATCCCCGACCTCTTCATGAAGCGGGTGGAGGAAAACGGCAAATGGAGTTTGTTTTGTCCGAATGAAGCCCCGGGTCTTCACGATTGCTGGGGCGATGAGTTTGAAGCCCTCTACCGTCGCTACGAACAGGAGGACCGCGCACGAAAAACGGTCGATGCCCAAGAGCTTTGGTTTGCCATTCTTGAGTCGCAAATTGAAACGGGTACGCCTTATATGCTGTATAAGGATGCGGCCAACCGCAAGAGTAACCAACAAAACCTAGGTACCATCCGCTCCAGTAACCTGTGCACGGAGATCATTGAATATACCTCGGCCGACGAAGTGGCTGTCTGTAACCTGGCATCGGTGGCTTTGCCTCGCTTTGTGACCTCCGATCTGCAATTCGATCACCAGAAATTGTATGAGATTACCTACACGGTAACGCGCAACCTGAATAAGGTGATTGATGTGAATTATTACCCGGTTGAGGAGGCCCGACGCTCCAATATGCGCCATCGACCGATCGGAATCGGCGTACAGGGTTTGGCCGACGTATTTATCCTCATGCGCCATCCCTTCGAATCGCCTGAAGCGCGGCAGTTGAATCGCGAGATTTTTGAAACGCTCTATTTCGCGTCTATGTCGGCATCCTGCGACATGGCGCGTGAGGAGGGGGCTTACGAAAGTTATGCGGGTTCACCGCTGTCGCGGGGGATGTTCCAATTTGATCTTTGGGGGGTAACGCCTTCCAAGCGTTGGGATTGGGATGAATTGCGCGCGCGTGTGGCCCAATACGGCGCCCGCAATAGCCTCCTTTTGGCCCCTATGCCCACTGCATCCACCAGCCAGATTCTGGGTAATAATGAGTGCTTCGAACCCTACACGAGCAATATCTACAGCCGTCGGGTGTTGAGTGGTGAGTTTGTGGTGGTGAATAAGCACCTGCTGCATGATCTGGTGAACGAGGGTCTATGGAATTTGGCGCTGAAGGACAAGATTGTGGCGGCCAACGGCTCGGTTCAGAACATCAAGGAGATCCCGGAGCACCTGCGCGAATTGTACCGCACGGCTTGGGAGATCAAGCAGAAGACCATCATCGATATGGCGGCGGATCGGGGTGCCTTTATTTGCCAGAGCCAAAGTATGAATGTCTTTATGACGGATGTGAATTTTGCGAAGCTCACCTCGATGCATTTCTATGCATGGAAGGCGGGCTTGAAAACGGGTATGTATTATTTGCGTACGAAGGCGGCTGCTCAGGCGGTGAAGTTTACCGTACAACAACATGCTGAACCTGCCGCGGGTCCATCACCCGTTCCCCAGCCACAGGCGGAGCCTCAGCTGGTGGAGGTGGTGGCTTCTGGTGTTTCCGTCGACACGGGAATGTCTGCCGAAGTGGGGCAAGACCTGCCTGCGGGCCCCTCGATGACGATCGATGAAGCGCGTGCACAGATGACGTGCTCGCTCGACAATCCGGACGCGTGCGAGGCCTGCGGTAGTTGATTGGGCTGCCCGCTCCCGTATTTATTCGATAAACAGCTTGCCAAGAGGCCCTATTAGGCGAACGCCTGTAGTTTTGGGCTGCCCGCCCCCGTATTTATTCGATAAACAGCGTACCGCGAGGCCCTAGTAGGCGAACGCCCATAGCTTTTGGGTCGCACATGGTGTCGAAATGGCGGCTCCTTCGCCTAAGGCCTTCGGCTTCCGCCGCCACTAGGCCTGCCGCCTCCCCCGCCTCCGGGTCTACCGCCGCCTCCTCCGCCTCCGGGTCTGCCGCCTCCGGGTCTGCCTCCGCCTCCCCCGCCTCCGGGTCTACCGCCCCCGCCTCCGGGTCTACCGCCCCCGCCTCCGGGCCTGCCTCCGCCTCCGGGTCTGCCGCCGCCTCCTCCCCCGCCTCCGGGTCTGCCGCCGCCTCCGGTTCTACCGCCTCCTCCGGACCGGCCGCCTCCTCCCCCGCCTCCGGGTCTGCCTCCCCCGCCGCCTTTTCTTTGGCCGGAGCGCCTTCCGCCCCCACTGCTTTCGGCCACCCAGTCACCCACTGTTCCTATATTTTCGGGCAATTCCATAAGAGGGATGCTCCGCTCGATGAGGCGCTCAATGGCAACGAGTCGCCTACCGTCTTTTGGGTTAATAAAAGTGATGGCGGTACCGCTGCGTTCGGCACGGGCGGTTCGCCCAATGCGGTGCACATAATCTTCTGCATCGGGTGGCGCATCGAAGTTCACCACCAAGTCGATCCCATCCACATCAATCCCGCGCGATAATACATCGGTGCCCACCAGAATTCTCAGTTTGCCTGATTTGAAGTCGCGCATAATATCCTCACGTTCCGCCTGTTCGAGGTCGGAATGGAACGGCCGTGCCGGCATATGGCGTTTCCTCAGCAAATGACCAAGCTCCTTAACCTTATCCTTCGTTGAACAGAATACCAAAATGGAGTTGTATTGCGGATCATTCAAGATTTCCAGAAGCAGCGGTTCTTTGTGCTGGTCGTAGAGTTTGCATACCCGCTGGTCGATTTTCTCGGCTGGCTTGGCCACCGAAAGGGTCACCTCAGCAGGATTTTGGAGGATAACGGCCGCGAGTTGACGAATTCGAGGAGGCATGGTGGCCGAGAACAGCAGCGTTTGTCGCTGTTTAGGCATCATTGACACAATGCGCATGATGTCGTCGAAAAAACCCATGTCGAGCATGCGGTCTGCTTCATCGAGCACGAGGTATTGAAGACTAGAAAAGTCGAAATTTCCCGTATTCAGAAACGAAATGAGTCGTCCGGGTGTGGCAATGAGCATATCGGCCCCTTTTTTCAGCGCCTTGTGCTGCTGATCCCACAATGCGCCATCGCCACCGCCATAGATGGGGATCGAGTTCACCGAGGTATAATAACTCAAACCCTCAACTTGTTGGTCGATTTGCTGGGCCAACTCGCGAGTGGGGGTGAGGATGAGGGCGTTTAAGTGCCGTTTCTGGCTGGCCAGAATGCGGTCAATCACAGGCAACACAAAGGCAGCTGTTTTGCCGGTTCCCGTTTGCGCACAAGCGATCAGGTCGCGACCCTCCAGAATGATCGGGATGGCCTGTAGTTGGATGGGCGTGGGGTTACGAAAGCCCATGGCATCCAAGCCATCCAGCAAATCGGGGTCGAGATCAAAGTCGTCAAATGTCATCCGTCGGGGGAAGTAGTATAATTGGTTTCAGTAGGTGATGCTGCTGGGGCATCGGGTGGGAAATAGCGTCGTTGGAATACCAACAACATAGCCACGCCTGTGGAGATGGCGGTGTCGGCCACATTGAAAACGGGCCTGAAGAAAATGAAATAATCGCCCCCCCATAAAGGAATCCATTCAGGTAAGAAGCCTTGCCATAGGGGGAAGTAGAGCATATCGACTACCCGCCCGTGGAACCAGCGCTCGTAGCCAAAAAGCGGGCCATAGAAAACCGAGT
>VGGT01000091.1 GCA_016868485.1 Bacteroidota bacterium | reverse complement strand
CATGAATACTGAACATACGTGGCCGCAGAGTTTAGGTGCCACCAATGAGCCGATGCTGAGTGATTTGCATCATATTTTCATTTCTGATGGCCCAACCAATTCAGCGCGGGGTAATAAGCCCTTTGGATGGGTGCCTAATCCCACCCTTACCTACACGGGGGGTTCTAAGGCCAACAGCACTACTTTTGAGCCCCGTGATGCCCATAAAACGGCTGCAGCATCAGCAATTCTATATTTCGCCGTTCGGCATATGAACCAAGCAGGGGTCGATTTATCTTTCCTCAGTGCGGTTCAGGAAAATGACCTACGCGATTGGCTGCGCATTTTTCCTGTCGACAGTGTTTTGCGCCGACGCAATGATGATGTACAAGCGGCTCAGTTGAACCGAAATCCCTTTATCGATTACCCCGCTTTTTTGGATCGAATGACACAAGTTCGGGCTGTGTCGTCTGTTCCGACTTATAGTCGACTGGCGGTTATCGATTCAATCATTCAGCTGGGGCCGGTATTGCCGGGTGATACCGTTATTTTTCCGGTAGTTCTGGGCAATCCTGGTACAGATTCGATGCGCATCACATACATTCAGCCGTCGGGCTCAGGGTTGACCATACAGAATCCGCCAATATTCCCCATGAGCATAGCAGCAGGCTCTGCCGCAGTCGTTTATTTACGGTATATGGGCGGTCAAACGCCACTGAATGGTTCGGTTCAATTGGGCTTGGCCGGTCAGCCCGGCGGGCTATATACCCTGGGGGTTCAAGCCACAGTCGAGAATTTTATGGGCCGTTTTTCTTTGGTATCCCCCGCCAATGAGGCCACCCAAACCCTACAAGGTTCAGGTGCGCAGAATTTAACTTTTCAATGGAGTACACCGGGTCCATCGGCAGCAGGAAGCCTGAGATTCGATTGGGTGTTGTATGGACCGGCACCCAATCGCGATACACTTTTGTGGCGAAATACGATACCGGATACCCAGTTGACCTTCACCTATTCGTTTATTGACTCTGTTCTGCTGGCCTCAGGCTTAGCAGCCGGTGCAGCACATGAACTTGTTTGGACGGCCACTGCTTATGTAGCTTCTTCGCATCGGGGCGCAGAGCGCGCCCATGTATGGAATGTGGTGCGGGGGGTACTCACATCATCTTTGTCAGAGACAGCAGACAATCAAGTCGTTTTGTACCCCAACCCGACCCGTGATCGTGTGGTATTGGCGGGTTTGGATGATATTGATTCTCCATGCACCCGACAAAGTCTGAGGGTCTTTGATTTGATGGGTCGACAAATTCCAGTCGATCCATGCGTAGAAGAAGGGCGTTTGGAGTGGTCTGTTGTTGCATGGCCTCGGGGAACATACCTGATTCAATTTGTAGAAGGGGCTCAGGGTTTGCCTCGTGTGCTGCGCCTGCTGGTGGATTAAAAATTATGGGATCATGTATGCTGTTTTGCTTTTGATTGGGCTTCGGAGTTGACTTCTGCTGGACGGTACTCGGAATGGGGCGGCTTGGCTCTTTTTTGAGCACAGTCTAATCGTCTTTATTTTGAAATGGGATAGGATTTAATCGATTCGACCCGGAGGGGCAGTATGACAATACCCCTACGGCCTCATTGTACGGCTCTTTTCATAGCAATCAAGGAGTTTGCACAGCGCAGTTTTGCATCCGAAACCTGGCCCGAAATGGCCTAAACGGGTTCATGCAAGCTTATGCCCTACATCAGTTTTGGTTGTCTGCATCGTCGTTTTGGGGCTGTATTCACCTTCATGTTCATGATTTCAGCTCATCACCTGAACGCTCAGTTGATGAGGGTCTACCTGGAAGTATCGGGCGACTTTTTTCTGAAACCGGTTTTGGATTCGATGGTCTTAGCCCGTTGGGACGGGGGAAATCGGCCTTCAATTGGAATGAATAGCCATTATTTACTTCAAACGGCATTGAGTGATTTGGCTGACCGCAGCCAACAAGCCCATAGGAAACTCCGTGCGTTGAAGTGGCTTGAAATTCGGTCATTGGAAAACGTTCAGTTTATCCTCGATATAGAACATGATCCCTGGTGGGTTCGCGCGCCGACCATCCGATACTTGAGTGATGGGGCGGGAAGCCTCGTCGAATCCACTATAATCAGTTCTTATCCCACCACATTAATGGCCCGAATGGATGAAGAAACAGGAAGTAAACCTGCATGTTTTGAAAAATCAGTCGAACGATATTCGGCGTGGCTTGGATATCCAATTGAGGGAAATGGTAAAATAATATTGTGTTACATCATTTAAATTTTAATTTATGAAAATTCAATTAGGTAAAATTAGATTGTTATTAATGATTTGTTTAGGAGTTACTTTTTCTCAAGTCCAAAGATCTTATGCACAGAATCAGTCACAAACCGACCAGCTAACGGTTACGGCGCGCTTAACAAAAATTTTATCGATCAACAACGCCACAAAATCCAATGTAGAATTTGGTACCGTACTCACCGGGGTAGGTCGACCAGCGGTTATTTTGGATCCACTCCGTTTACCGACAAATTCAGGGGGTAACTCCAATCTCGGAGAGACAGCGAACATCGGCATCATTCAAATAGACGGAACCTCCAATGAACCTGTTTTGCTTGAAATAGGTGGTCGCAGGGCATTGGATCAACAGGCGGGCACCACCTCAGCGCCCAACTACAATGGCATTGTGGGAATGCGGAGCCAACGGATCGTATCTGCTGGAACGCTGAGCAGTGATTCGATTTTCTTTGTTGTTCGCGCAGCTGCCCGCCAAGGGACACATGCGAGGGGTACACAGAGTACGGATTCGGTGAATACAGGTGTCAGTAGTAAAGGCGCGGCCTATTGCAACAGTCAAGTGATGGTGGGCAACCCATCCTTGGCGGGTGATTTCAATCAATACAATGACGTTACTCGTCCTGAAGGTTCTGGTTTTGGTGGGCAGTACCTCATCAGTACGGACTTCAATGGGACTGCAACGCACGCTGAAAAAGTGACATTGTATTTGGGCGGAATGCTTTCTCCTACATATGCTGAGGCAAATTCAGTGATCAATGCAGCGAATGCGTCCGGTGTCACTACCTCTGCTGCTGCAACTACTGCAGCCCAGGGTGCTGTTACGGGCTTGACCAACACAACAGGTAGATACTCAGGAACCGTGGAGATTCGTATGAGCTATAATCTTTAAGATATAAGCTGAGGACAAGGAATTCAAGCACATAGAATATGAAGACATACATTCCGGTATTGATTGGGGTATTGCTTTTTTCGGGTACGTCAAAGGCACAGGTCGGAATTGCCCCCGCAGCAGTTTTTATCAATGGCAGAGGGGTGGGGTCCACTACCATCATGAATACCGGAACTGTAGCCATGGAGGTGGGTATTTCATTTCAGTTCGGCTATCCCGACGAGTTGCCTGATGGAAGGTTGATGATGGTGTACGACGATAGCGTTCGAAAAATGAAATACGCCCTCGATGGTATGATAAAAGCATATCCTAAGAGTTTTACGATTCCCCCAGGGGGGAAACAAGTTGTGCGGATGCAGGTTCGCCCAACAGGAGCTACAGAACCAGGGGTATACTTCACCCGAGTGAAGGTCAGCAGTCAACCGCAGGTGGCCGAAATTGGAGAAAACGATCCATCCGAAGGACTCGCCACCCAAATCACAATGAGGTTCGAACAGGTGGTCGCCGCCTTTTACAAATCGGGATCCGTAAATACAGGCATTGAGGTCACCAAGCTCCGTTCGACATTTTTTGAAAATCAATTTCAATTGGAATATGAGTTTAATAGGACTGGAAACGCTCCTTTTTTAGGGAGCATGGTTACTGAGGTGCTCAAAGCCAATGATGAGGTTGTATTGCGTTATTCAAGGCCTGTCGCCCTGTATTTCGACGGTTGTCGCAAGCTCGGCTTTCAACTCGGTGATAAAAAAATGGAGTCAGGGACTTATTCCGTTCGATTGTCTTTTACCACCGAAAGATCGGACATCGATCCTGCTGAAATCGTAGCCGCTCATCCATACACCTTTAAAGAAAGTATTGTTATACATTAATATAGGGGAAGTTTAATTTTGTGAATTGGAACTGCCTTGTATTGCTCATGCTGCTTTATGTGCTGGTTTTCAACTTTGAATCCCAAGCGCAAACCGATGCAGATGAAAACCTATTCCTGCTGATACACCCGTCTTTTTCTGAAGTGTATTTAAACGTCAAGTCGATTCAAAATCAAAACTACCTATTGCTCACAGAAGTGTTGAACTTATTTGAAATGCCATTCAAGATTTTACGCGACTCGAACGGGCGTGTGAGTACGATCGGTTCAAGCCATCAGGATCCCCCAATTTGGATGCTCGACCTCAGAAGCAATGAGTATCTGAATTATACAACGCGTAAACGAGTTCAGGCTGGGGATGTTTTGCAGCTCGAAAGCATGATCTATTTAAAAGTCGAGCTGTATGATTCGATTTTTAAAGTGAAGTGGACCTTGAATCATTCGTCTATGGCCATTGGTTTCACCAGTGACGTGGAATTACCCTTTCAATGGCGGGCCCGTAGAGCATATGTCCGTGAGCAATTGTCGACCGGAGCTGAGCCAAACACAATTCAAGGCCTTGATTTGCAACTGGGGCGCAACCGTAAGTGGTTGGGATTGGGGGCACTTGATTATAGGTATGCCACCGATTATACCCCTACCGGACGGTTGTTAGAAGGACGCCTGACGGGTGGAATTGAATTGTTTGGGGGTGATATTTCGGGAAGTCTGTCTATTCAACAGACTAAGCAAGGGGTTTCAGTGGGCCGACAATTGACGAATTGGCGGTATGTCACCTCCCGCGGAAGCTCAGATCGCTACGCACTGGCACCTGCCCAGATATTCATTGGCAAATCAACATTTAGTGGGATCTCAGGTGCCTTGGTGAAGGGGATTTATATCAGCAATGCGCAGATCATGCCACGAAAAACATTGGGTGATCATATATTGGAAGGGCAAACGGAGCCGCATTCTGATGTGGACCTTTGGTTTTCGGGGCGACTCATCGACTACACAACTGCGGATTCTTTAGGTAGGTTCGTTTTTCGATTGCCCTTGAATTACGGACAATCGCGTGTGGAACTTAAAATTTATACGCCGGACGGGAGAGAAATTATTGAACACCGACAATTGAATATTCCATTTGCTTTTTTGCCAGCGGGACAAATCAACTATCAATTCCAATTGGGTCAAAGCGAGTTAAGTCAAACAAAGTGGACGTCTGTCGGTCAAGTCGAAGCAGGAATTATACCCGAGATGTCCGCTCGTCTTGGTATGCACATCAATACAGATTCAATGGGTTACCATTTTAGACCTAGTGGCTCGCTTCATGCCCGAATCTTGCAACAATACTTGCTGAATGCTTCTTTAGATGGTCAGGGCAACAGTAGAATGAGTTTGGCGACGATATTCTCCAACCGAATGAGCACCACAATAACATACGATAATTTTAAGGGAATAAATCGATATAATTCAGTTCAATTATCTAAGGAAAGGGGTGAAAAGATACAAATTCAACACATCATGCCTTTAAGTTTTAAGCAAAGGCCATTGGGATTCAGAATCGACGGGGAGTTAACGAGTACGCTCGGAGCTCAAAAAGTCGTTTGGTCTGCCGACGCACTTTGGAATCAGGGACTCTTCACGAACCGCTTACATTTCAAGGCAACAGGTACACAAGCCAAGCAAGGAGATTTGGTAAGCGACAAATGGGAAAACAACCAGGAAATGACCTTGCAATCCGTGTTTGTTGTGCCCAGATGGGGGTTTGTACCCCGATTTATTCAGGGGCTCAATTTCCGAGGAACCCTAACCACTGATTTCAAGAAATTTTCTACCCAAAGCAGTAGCGGTGGACAGTTCAGATTTTCTGTGGCGAAGAATATGGGACGTTCAGGTAGACTTCAACTCAACGCTTCACGACCCATACGGGGGCAGGGCTTGCTTTTTGGCTTGAATATTCAGTACGATTTCAGGTCATGGCGAACATCTACCGATTGGGGAACGCAATGGGGATTGGATGGACCACAAGCTTATTTGAGACATGCTGGAATGGGTTCAGTCATGTGGGATGCCACTTCCCGCAAGCTGATGGGTTCTCCGGCAGAGCAGGTCGGTCGGGCAGGTCTGACGGTTCGGTTTTTTATGGATGAGAATGTAAACAAAAAATATGATTTGGGGGAGTTGATTGTTCCGGTACCGTCGGCGAGGCTGGATAAATCTTATTCAGGTTTATTGGGAAAAGACAATCTGCTGCGATTCCTTCAACTTCAATCCTATTGGCGGTATCAATTACAAATCGATGAAAATACCCTACCCGAAGCCGATCTCGTGGCACTAACCGATTGTTACACCTTCATTGCTTGTCCGAACCAAACGCACCGAATCGATGTGCCCCTATATAGGGCAGGTTCCATTTCAGGGGAGGTTCTGCAGAAAATATCGACACAAACTCGGCCTTTGGGGGGAGTACGTATTTTGATTTCATCCGTTGAGGGTCTTTCGAAACCGTATTCTACAATCATTCGAAGCTATGCAGATGGCAGCTTTTTTATCGATCGTCTTCAACCAGGTACGTACTGCTTGAAGATCGACAAACAACAATTGGAATACTTGGGCGGTAGTGTTGACCTTGATTCTATGGTTCTGGTGATCAGTGCCAACATAGACGGACATCATTATGAAAATGTGAAATTCACCATATACCCGGAATTACCAACACAGAAATCAATACGAACCCGACCCTTGTTTGTAACGGATTATCGGTTGCGACTTGAACAACGAGCACGAATATGTGTATCCGCTTTTGTCGATGCGCAACAGCATTTCTACGGTGCGGAATGGCTCCTGGCACTGAATACTATTGATAGCTCTTTAGGTCTTTTTTCAACTGATTATGGTCTCGCTTTGAAAGGATCAGCCCATTTTATGCAAGGAGATACCCTGCTTGCCTACAAATTCTGGACGACGGCTTCAAACCAAAATCCATTCATCGCATTGCCATTCCTCAAGGGATACTCGGGCATCGCCTATGCTGATTCTCATCGAACGAATGAATCCGTGTCGAGTCCTCTCGATCAACACGGTTTCGTTCATCAAGCCAAGACAGTGGGATTGGATTCATCCAGGGGCTGGTTGAAAGGTCAATTTGATTTGCGCAATTCATTTCAAACACGGGCTCGGATTGCTGTTTCCTCATTTGTCGAAACCCAAGAACTGCTTTATCAGGGTTGTCACCGCGAAGCGCTTGATATGCTTGATCTTTCACTCAGTCTGTTTGCTTCCGATCATGGATTGGCGCTTAGAGGTACGATTTCATTTTTAATGGGACAACGATCTGAGGCCCATAAATTCTGGGCCTTGTCTTTACAACGAAATCCCAGTGTTCAATTGTCCGACCCAGCGTTT
>VGGT01000090.1 GCA_016868485.1 Bacteroidota bacterium | reverse complement strand
CATTATGATCGGTAATTAAAATGCCGATGTTCTTTTGCTTCAATCGAAAAACGATGCCTTGAATGTCCTCTACCGCAATGGGGTCGACCCCGGCAAAGGGCTCGTCGAGCAATATAAAGGATGGATCGGCAGCCAGTGAACGGGCTATTTCTGTTCGGCGGCGCTCTCCACCCGACAAGACATCGCCCGGATTGCGGCGCACATGCTGAAGACCGAATTCTTCCAACAGTTCCTCGAGGCGAGCGGTTTGTTCGGATGGGGTGCGTGGGGTGAATTGCAAAACTGCGCGAATATTGTCTTCGACAGATAGTTTCCGAAACACGGAGGCCTCTTGGGGAAGATAACCGATGCCCAAACGTGCACGTTTATACATAGGCAGGTCAGTGATGTCGCGCTCATCGAGGAAAACCCGCCCCGTATCACTGCGTATGAGGCCTACCATCATATAAAAAGTAGTGGTTTTTCCGGCACCATTGGGGCCAAGTAGGCCAACAATTTCGCCGCGAGCAACCGATACCGAAACTTGGTCGACCACTTTTCTTCGCTTGTATTGTTTCACTAAATGCTCAGATCGGAGAATCATATCGGGTGTGGTCGTTCAGAGAAATTTGATGTCTTTGATGATCAACTTAATTTCAGTTTGGCCCCGGAATGTATTTTCTTCTATGGTGTAGGCCATATTGAAGGGGAGTCCTTTGGCCATCCGATTGAGATGTGCGGCCGAGCCAAAAGCAATGGCGGTGAAGGATTGACTGTCCTCTTGTTGGACCTTCATGAGCAGGTGGTTTTCGCCCACTATTTTGGCGGTTCCATCGGAGAAGACGGCTTCTGAAGCAAAAATGGGTTGTGGATTTTCGGGTCCAAATGGGGCAAATTGGCGCAAAATCCTGAAGAATTTGGGCGTGATTTGGGCCAGCCGGATCGGGCGTTCGATATCGAGCGACGGCAACAGTTGTTCTTCAAGAATTAAACGGTCGACCTCTTGTTCGAACCGGGTGCAAAAAGCGTCGAGATTTTCTGCTTTGATGGTGAGGCCCGCCGCTGCTTCATGTCCACCGAATTGTTCGATGCACTCCGAACAACCCAATAGGGCTTGATAGATATTGAAGCCATTAACGGTCCTGGCTGAGCCCGTAAGCAGGCCGTCGGCGTGACTAAAAACAACAGTTGGGCGGTAATATTGCTCAACAAGACGCGATGCTACTATGCCTAAGACGCCTTTATGCCAATGGGCACCGAATACCACGGTGGTTTTGCGTTCCGAAAAATTGGTGGCACACCGGGCCATTTCTAAGGCTTCACGGGTAATCAAGGCATCCACATCTCGTCGATCAGAATTGGTGGTATTGATGGCAGCCGCCCGAACATCCGCATCGTATGCATCGCTGCTCAGCAGCAGTTCCACGGCTTGGCGTGCATCGCCCATTCGGCCTGCTGCATTGATTCGCGGTGCGATCGAAAACACGATATCATTCACGCTGAGTTCACTTTTGGGCCGCGAAAGTTGAATGACCGCTTTGAGGCCTGGACACGGATTTTGGTTGAGTTTTTGGAGGCCGTAATAGGCCAGAATTCGATTTTCGCCCGTCAAGGGAACGAAGTCGGCGGCTATACTCACGGCAACGAGTTCGAGCGATTGGGTGATCCACTCAGACGATATTCGGTGTTTGATCGCATAGGCCTGCACCAGTTTATAGCCAATGCCACAACCACTCAGTTCCTTAAAGGGATAGGCGCAGCCCGGCTGTTTGGGATTGAGAATGGCATAGGCCTGTGGCAAAACAGCGGGTAAGTGGTGATCGGTCACCACCACATCGATGCCCAATTCGTTGGCCCATTCCACCTCCGCTACAGCTGTTATGCCACAATCGAGGGTAATGATCAGGTCAATGTTGTTTTCGGCTGCCCATTCCACCCCAGTCATGCTGAGACCATATCCTTCCTTATGGCGGTCAGGTACATAAAACTGTACCGCAGGGTTGAGGGATTGGATGAAACAGTACAATACCGCTACAGAAGTTGTGCCATCCACGTCGTAGTCGCCATACACCAATATCCTTTCCTGTCGCTCGATTGCTTCAGCGAGGCGATCCACGGCTTTTTCCATGTCCTTCATGAGGAAGGGGTCGTGGAGCTTGCCAAGATCGGGACGAAAAAAATCGCGTGCCTGCTCAAATGAGCAAACTTTACGGTGGCACAACAGCCACGCTATGGGTTCATCGACCTGCAAGGCATCGGCGAGCGCTGCCACAGATGCTGAAGGTGGCGCCTGGGCATACTTCCATTTCTTTTCGGTCTTGGCGGTTTCGGTCAGCACAGGATCAGTCATGAGTGGATAATTGCTCAATATACGGGACGTATAGGAAATACTCAAAGGGAAGCCCGGGCGAAATGCATATTCTTGGTTAAAATTCCATCAAAGGCTTTTCCAGCGCGTACATTTCGTCGTATTCTCTAAAACTCCTTCAAACGCTTTTCCAAGGCGTACATTTCGTCGCGGTATCGGGCCGCTTCCATATAGTCGAGCTCGCGCGCTGCTTTTTCCATGTTTTTGCGGGTTTCGCGCAGCATTTTCTCGATTTGAGGTTTGCTGAGGTAAGGCAAAAGGGGATCGGCGGCGAGGTCAGCCAGTCCTGCCGCGTTTTCAGATGGCGATGGTGTTGCATTTTCATGGTTGCGGATGTCCAATACCGCGGATTGTCCCATGATTTCTTCTCGGCTTTTGGTAATTCCTCGTGGGGTAATGCCATGAAGTGCGTTATGCGCCATTTGCTTTTCGCGCCTTCTTGTGGTCTCCGTCATGGTTTTCCCCATGGAATCTGTGATTTTATCGGCATAGAAAATAACCCTACCTTCAACATTTCGGGCGGCACGTCCGGCGGTTTGGGTCAATGACCTTTCGCTGCGCAGGAAGCCCTCTTTGTCGGCATCCAAAACAGCCACAAGGGAGACCTCCGGTAGATCGAGCCCTTCCCGCAATAAATTCACCCCAATTAATACGTCGAATTTACCGAGGCGAAGGTCGCGGAGTATTTCAATTCGGTCAAGGGTATCTACTTCACTGTGGAGATACCGACAACGTATGCCCAGTCCACCCATATAGCGGGCTAATTCTTCCGACATCCGTTTGGTGAGGGTGGTCACCAATACGCGCTGTCCGCGTTCGATGGTGTTTTGTACCTCATTCAATAAGTCATCAACTTGAGTGGCCACTGCGCGCACTTCTATTTGGGGGTCAAGTAGGCCGGTCGGACGAACGACCTGTTCTACCACAACCCCCTCGCTTTTGATCAGCTCGTAGTCGCCCGGAGTGGCACTCACATAAACGACCTGGCCGGTGAGCTGTTCAAATTCTTCGAAACGCAGAGGACGGTTGTCGAGGGCCGCAGGCAGCCTAAATCCATAGTCAACCAAGTTCAGCTTACGGCTTCGGTCTCCTCCATACATGGCCCTCAACTGAGGTAGGGTTTGGTGACTTTCGTCGAGAAACAGCAAAAAATCGTCGGGGAAGTAGTCGAGCAGGCAAAAGGGTCGTTCTCCCGGGTTGCGCTGGTCTATATATCGCGAGTAGTTTTCTATGCCCGAACAATAGCCCAATTCGCGGATCATCTCCAGGTCGAAGGTCACCCGTTCTTCGAGTCTTTTGGCCTCTTCAAAGCGCCCTACATCCTTGAAGTAATCCACTTGAGCCACCATATCATCCTGAATGGCACATAGGGTGTCATGCATCCGTTCGCGTGGGGTGATGTAGTTGTTGGCTGGGAAAATGGCGAGGTGCTCAAGGACCTCGCTGCTGCTTCCATTGAGGGGATCTGTAACCGACATCCGTTCGATTTCGTTGCCGAATAATTCGATGCGGTAGGCATGATCGGCATAGGGTGGATAGATCTCGATGTTGTCACCCTGCACACGAAAGTGTCCACGTGTGAGTTCGGCGGTGGTTCGTGTATATAGGATGTCCACCAAGGCATGAAGCAGAGCGTTCCGGGTGATGCGTTCGCCCTTGCTTAAGCGAATGACTTTTTCGGTATAATCTTTTGGGTTCCCCATGCCATAAATGCAACTCACCGAGGCCACAACCAACACATCACGCCGACCACTCATCAGCGACGAAGTGGTGCGCAGCCGTAATTTTTCGATCTCCTCGTTGATGGCCAGATCCTTTTCAATATAGGTATTGGTGGTGGGGATAAATGCCTCTGGTTGGTAGTAGTCGTAGTAGCTCACAAAATACTCCACTGCATTATGCGGAAAGAACTGCCGGAATTCCCCATACAACTGGGCCACCAGTGTTTTGTTGTGCGTTAGAATTAAGGTTGGCCGGTTGATTTGTGCGATGACATTGGCCATCGTAAAAGTTTTCCCACTGCCCGTAACCCCCAACAAAACCTGTGCGCCCTCACCCCGTGTTATGCCCGCACAAAGTGCGCGAATCGCCTCGGGTTGGTCGCCCGCTGGGGGATAGGGTGATTGTATTTGGAATTCCATGGAGGCTGATAATTTGCAAAAATAAGGGATGCGTGTCGACACAATCCGAATGTTAAATTTTTGTTGCAGTAGTATTTATATTCAATGAATTCCTAATTTTACAGCATGCAGGACGTAGTTTCATTTGTACTCGAAAAGGCACGAAAAAGGGGTACGCCCCGTGCCGTAGTGGTCCGCTACCTGCGGATGAAGTACCACATCGAACTGAGCGCGGAAGTGCTTGATCGTCGAAGTCGTGTTTTGGGCGTTAAGGTTGCCTGAGTCGTGCGATGGGGCTCTTTATTATATGCCAAGTACCTTAGGCCGACAATCCTCGGGGTATTGGTGATTGGACTTTACGGAGCTCAAGCCTTCGGACTTTACGGAGCACAAGCCTTCGGACAGACACCCCGTTTCGATGTGCAGGGGCATAGGGGCGCAAGGGGCTTGTTGCCCGAAAACACGATTCCCTCTATGCTGGAGGCCGTGCGACTGGGGGTCACCACCCTCGAATTGGATGTAGTGATGACTGGCGATCAGCAAATTTTGGTGTCGCATGAGCCCTATATGAACCCCGAGATCTGCTTGGATCCTTCTGGCCAGACCCTCGACCCGGCATCGCCCAAGGCCATCAATCTGTTTAGGATGCCGTATGAGCAAATTCGGCAGTACGATTGCGGGAGTAAGCCGCATCCCAGATTCACAGAGCAGCGCCCATTGCCCGTCTATAAGCCCCTCCTTTCGGAGCTTTTTGCTGCCGTTGAGCAGTATGTCCAAGAGCGGGGGATGAGTCCTGTGCGCTACAACATCGAAATTAAGTCAGTGGCCGGACAAGACAACATCTCCCAACCCATCCCTTCTGTGTTTGCTGATGCGGTGTTGGCGGAAATTGCGCGTGCTGGTTTGGGCGGACGGTGCATGATCCAGAGTTTTGATGCTCGGCCCCTTCAATACATCAACCGAAACAGAGGAAATCAGCGCATTCCGCTGACCTTCCTGGTGGAAGAGGGAAAGGATGCTTCGGTTCATCTCAAAGAGCTGGGGTTCATGCCTGCGGTTTACAGCCCGCTGTTCCACCTTCTCGACAAAAAGAAGGTCGACCAATTGCACAAGCAGGGTATACGGGTAGTGCCATGGACGGTCAATGAGACGCGGGATATGGAACTGTTGATCGATATGGGTGTGAATGGGATCATTACTGATTACCCAGATCGACTGATCAAACTGGTTCGCGAGCGAAGCCTACCGGGTTGGGGGGAATGATTCGCGGTTGCTCATTTTTGGCTAGGAACTTATCCTTCTAACCCGCACACGGGCAGCCAACGATTGAGGCAGCACATAAGTGCCTCTATTCGATTGCAAGCAAAGCGCGTTTGGCGTATCCGTTTGCGCACGAACGAAAGGTTGGCCCGCGCTGATGCCGGCGTCCCACAATTTCAGTCGAACCCCTTCATCGGGTTGTGCTGAGAGGATCATCCCCGATTCGCCCAATGCCAATTCCGTGAGCTTAATGAAGGACTTGTTATCTGCTTCTCGTTGGTTTCCGGAGGCCCTTTGTGGAATGGATGAGCCATGCGGGTCGGTCAATGGATAGCCCAGTCGCGCATCTACCGCGTCAACAAAACCTTCTGGCAGACTGTGCTCGTAACGTTCCGCTTGCGCATGCAGCTGACCTTCAGATAGACCCATCTCACGCCAAAGATAGCTTTCCCAAAGGCGGTGGGCCCGTATGAGTTCATAGGCACGCTCAAGGCCTGCATCGGTCAACCGCCAAATCTTCCCCTCTCCCTGCCTCATCCACCCCCTCTTTTTTAATGAAATGAGTCGTCCTGTGATGACATTTTCGCGCTGGTTCAATCGTTCAGCGAGCGTCTGGGTGTCGAATTCTTCGCGTTCCTGGAGTCGAACGATGAGCTTCAGAATATCCTCGAGTTGTCGGGTACGGCGACGGCTCCTTGAACGAAAAAATTGAGGAATCAGGCCGTTCTCTGGCGAAAAAAGTATGGCTAAGAGGTACAATACGAAGGCCAAAAGTGTCATGGCTGGCCCGGGCGGAAATTCCATAATGATCGCCAGTACCAGTCCGCCGCCCGCCGAAACGACCCCTGTAGTAGCCGAAACAATCAATACAATCGGTAGCCGCTTACTCAATTGTAGGGCTGTAGAAGCAGGAATGATGAGCATGGCCACCACCAGCACCACACCCACCGATTGCAGCGAGGCGACCACTGCGAAACTCAAAAGCAACATCATGAAATAGTGCATCAAATCGACCCGAATACCCGAGCTTTGGGCTGTAACCGCTTGGAAGGTGGTGATGAAGAAAAATCGGTAGAACAGCACAATGCAGGCCAGCGTATACAACGCAATCAGGCCCCCGAGCCATAAATCCTCGTTGCTTATGCCCAAGACGTTCCCGAATAGAAAGTCCTTCATGTCGAGGTGCACCCCTTGTTTGCGGGTTACAGAGGATATGCCGATGATGCCCAGCGCGAACATGGCGGAGAAAATGATGCCAATCGCGGCATCTTCACGGGCCCGCACTTTACGCTGAAGCCAGGTAATGGCGGTAGCGGCTACGAGTCCGGCTGCCACAGATCCTGTGAAAAAGGCCACCAAACTGTGTCCGGCGATCAGAAAGCCAGCAACAACACCAGGGAGTATGGCGTGCGATAGCGCGTCGCCGATGAGCGACATATTCCGGAGCACGATAAACACGCCGAGTAATCCACAAGTAATCCCCACAAGTACCGAGGCCAGTAGGGCACGTTGCGCATAGGCTTGCCCCAGGATTTCGAGGAGTTCGTTTAGGCCGCTCATGGGGTGCCCTGTTGGTGGTGGTGAATCACCCCTGCCTCGTCGTAGAGTGAATGAAGCCCAGAATAGGTTTTCAGGATGTTTTCTTCGGTGAGCACCTCCTCGGGCCGGCCAAATGCGACGAGTCTTCGGTTGATGAGAATAACTTGATCAAAAATAGTACG
>VGGT01000089.1 GCA_016868485.1 Bacteroidota bacterium | reverse complement strand
CACCGCAAAACCCCATTTTGCAGCCGGGTGCCTACTACGCCGCCGCTGAGCTTTTTTCCAACCAAGGTGTCCAGGATGTCCGGGTTTTTAATGACTACACCTACGAGCGTTTTTTGCCGCCCTACACGTCTGTGATCTACTCCCCATCAGAAACACGCTGGTTCACCAACGGCATTGGTTTAGCCGTGAATCCGGTATTTGGGCACTTTTTCTCTCGGGTTTCTGTTGAGGAAGAAACAATGCCTGTTCGTGTGCAGTCGGTATTTCCCAACCCCAGCAGTGGCTCAATCACAGTGGCCTACTCCTTGGACCGCCCTTCTGTAGTGGAGGGCATTCTGCGCGATCTCACGGGCCGCGAAGTGGCGCGTTTGCATGAGGGCTATCAAGTGCCAGGCCAACACCGCGCATCGATTGATCTGCATGATGTACCCACGGGTGTCTATCTTTTGGAGTGGCATGCCGCCGGTGCCGTTGCCCTTCAAAAGCTTGTTCGAAGCGGGCGCTAATCGTTTGAAGGCATATTAGGTCTTTTTGATTCCTTTTCGTCTTATATTTGCATAATCTTTAACCAAAATATTCAATTAATGAACATCAGAATTTTACCTCTTGCATTGGCCATGGGTTTCTCAGCCTCTGTTGCTTTTGCCCAGCAAAGCGTTCGAACTGCTCAGCCGCTGCCTTACCTCCGTGGTATGGATGCCACTTTGGAACAGCATGATCGCCCCGTTTCTCCTTCTGCAACGCCTGAAAATACGATTATCTTTCAGGATGACTTTTCTGCCGGTGCGTCTTCTTGGACCAATCAGGGATTTGAGGGTCTTAATCTCGGAACAACACCCGATACCACAGGTGTATGGGAGTACCGCGGTCCGGCTACCACACCCAACACGGGTACGGGTTCTCGTGGGGCCTATGGTACGGCCAACCTAACTGTGCAATCGTCAACACCTGCCAATGGCTTTATGGTATTTGACTCGGATTGGCTCGACAATAATGGTGTGCAAGGTGCATTTGGACAGGGCATTTTCCCTGCCCCTCATAGAGGAATGCTCATCAGCCCAAGTTTTAATGCGGCGCAATATCCTTTTTTAAACTTAGAGTTTTATCAGTACTACCGTCGTTTTGCCGGTCCTACCAGCCAAGCGCAGCCTGCAACTTATGTGTTGTTTTCAACGGATGGCGGTGCCACTTGGGGCGATACGTTAACCCTTAATTCGGGCATCGCGGTGAACCAGGCTTCTGCGCGCAATTCGCTCATCCGTGTGAATGTTTCGGATTATATCGGCGGTGCTGCCAATGCCAAAATCGCCTTCCTGTTCCATGGCGACTACTATTTTTGGCAGATTGACGATGTGAAAATAACCCAGGCGCCCAACCATGATTTGGCTTTGGTTCAGTCAATTTTTCTACCCGATACCACCAATGGTCGCTTCCAGGAATATGGAATGGTGCCTGCCCCGAATACGGGCGGCGTGGTTTTCCAGGCTTTGGTGCGTAACGTAGGGACCTCAGCACAGACCAATGTTACCTTAACGGTTAATGCGACCCGTACTTCAGGCGGTGCACCACTCTACACCAGTTCGGCGTCCATACCTACTTTGGCTCCTGGCAATGAGCAGTTGATTAGTCTAAACACTATTTTCCCTGCCACCACCGTTGCCAACATGAATGTGACGTTCAATGTAACGGCCGACAGTACCGACGCCTATACGTTGAATAACAGTGCATCGAGGCAGTTTGCGATTACGGACTCGGCATTTTCTCCTTCTGTAATTGCACCGGTGTCTCAATCCTTTTCCGGAACGGGACAATGGGGCAGTCCTGCGGCCCAACAGGTTTCTTTGGGCAATTTGTTTGAGATTCTAACTGCTGATACAGTAACCAGTGCTACCGCATACCTTCAAACAGGCACTAATGGCACCCAAGCTGGGTCTTCGGTGGTGTTTACAGTCCGTACCCCTGGTGCTGATGGACTGCCTGGCGATTTAACGACTGTTTTGTTTGAAAGCGATGTGTATACCATCACATCACAAGACATTGCCCGTGGTTTTATTGTGGTTCCTTTCCCTGCCAATTTGTTTGGTTCACCTCAAGACCGTGTTGTGGAGCAAGGAGACCATTGGTTGGTTGCTGAAATGTTCTCCAATAATGGCGCGAATCGCATTCGTTTCCTCGACGACCTTACGTTTACCATGCCTTGGTTTGTGTCAGTACTATATACCGATCAGTGGTACAACAACGGAAACGCCATGAGAATGTTCATGAACTTCGGACGTGCATCTTCCGGTGTATCCGTACAAGAACTGGCCTCTGATGTTCGTTTGAATTTGTATCCCAACCCGGCTCAGGGTGATTATGCCATGCTCGATATCGCTGCTGAAAGACCAGCGGGTAAAGTTTCTTGCGAAATATTAGACATGACGGGCCGATTGGTGGCTGCTCAAAGCAGCCAAATTGCGGGAATGAAGGAAAGCTTGCCACTCGATATCAGCGGTCTGAATGCAGGTCTGTATCAGGTACGTGTAAGCATGCTCGGCGGAAGCCGTACACTTCGTCTGGTGGTGAACCGCTAAGATGAATGCACTTCCTTGGTTCTCGAGTTGAACTCAAGACCCAGAGAATTCTACAATAAACCGATACCCTAAAAGGGGTGTCGGTTTTTTTTTAGATAGATTTGTTCCCCGATTTGATGCCTGATGAGAGTTCAAAAGCACTTCGATATACAACACCACAATACGTTCAGGGTGTCGGCTCATGTCCGCTATTTTGTGGAAGCGGAAAAGGAAGAAGACGTGCCTGCTGCCCTTGAAATGGCTGAACACTTGGGCTACCCCATAATGGTGCTGGGCGGCGGAAGCAATATGCTCATTTGCTCGGACCTAAACCGTGTAGTGATTCATCCCAATTTGCAAGGCATTAAAGAGGAACATCATGGTTCTGAGGTGGTCGTGGAGGCGGGCGCAGGGGTAAACTGGCATCAGTTGGTGCGCTACACCGTGGAGCGAGGCTATGGCGGCTTGGAAAACCTGGCGCTTATTCCGGGTACGGTAGGTGCATCGCCCGTACAAAATATCGGGGCTTATGGGGTTGAGTTGAAGGACGTATTTGTTGACCTGCTCGGCTTCCACCGAGATCATGGACGTATGGTGATGGACGCCGGGGCTTGCCGGTTCGCCTACCGCGATTCGGTGTTTAAGGGAGATTTCAAAGATGCATTTGTGGTATGCAGCGTCCGCCTGCGCCTGCAGAAACAAGCCAAACTGAACCTGTCGTACGATGCTTTGCAACGCGAGATACAGAAAAGGGGGCTCGAGCCGAAAAGCCCCGCGGAGTTGGCTGATTTAGTGGCTGAAATAAGGGGCAGCAAGTTGCCTGATCCGGAATTAATCGGTAATGCAGGTAGTTTTTTTAAAAATCCAATACTCTCCGCGGGGCAGTACAATGCCTTAAAAGCTGAGTTCCCGGATATGCCAGGCTTTCCGACGGCATCGGAGCAAGTAAAGTCTTCGGCGGCTTGGTTGATCGAGCAATGTGGGTGGAAAGGGGCACGTCGGGGCGATGCCGGGGTCTATGATAAACACGCGCTCGTACTGGTGAACCACGGGCGTGCATCGGGCGCTGACCTATGGTCGCTGGCAACAGAGATCCGCCAATCGGTATTTGAACGCTTCAATATCATGATCGAACCCGAGGTCAACGTGCTTCGGGATGCCTGATGGGTCATGAAATGCCTCGCGCCTACATCTGGTCTTGCGCTGCAGGGGGGTGTTGGCGCGCACGATCGTCGTTTTCAATGGGGATGCTGCTGCCCGGTCATCTTAACCTTCAAGTAAGCGACCAAAGCGTCCAGTTCATCCTCTGTGAGTACATCGCTACCAAAACCCGGCATCGCATTTTTGCCCTTGCGAATGAAAGATTTGGTGGCATCGCGGTCTAAGGTGCTGTGGGCTAGATTTTTAGCGCCTGCCACCCCTAAGGCACCGTCGGAACCGTGGCATGCTACACAATAGAAGGTATAGAGCGCCTTGCCGTGGGGAACGGGATCGTATTGTTCCGAAGCCCTTTCTGTATTCACGTCAACGAGTGCCTCGGCCGGACCAAGACTCCCGAAGTAGTCTAATTTCTTCATGCGCGGACTCCGGGTCTCGGATACGCCCCAGGCGTAGACGATCAACAGCAGCGATAATAGCGCCATACCTTTGTTGGCCTTGCGAAACCCTATGACCGCCAAGGGAATGGAAGCGAATACGGCAATCAGCTTCACCCAAAACCAAATGCCAACGTTCACGGATGGCGTTTGTAGGGCCATTCCAATCCCGGTCAATAAAAACAAGGTGCTCACGATGATCTCCAGAATTCGTGTTTTTCGGCTGAATGACTCCAGCAGAGTGGGTTTTGCAAACAACAAGATCGTTTTGACGAGGTAAATCATCAAAAACAGCGAAACAACTAGGGTGTGGGTGTGTAAAAGACCGGTATACATAGGGTTTTTTTTATCATTTTTGTTGGTTGGCAATCGCAAAAAGCGTACTGCAAATATCCACCACCTTCCCCTATGGCGCACCCATTCACCATTAAAACTTCCAAGGGCCTAAACAGTATCCAAAAGGTACTGATTTTGATTCATATCATTCTTGGCGTTTCAGGTTATTCACAGGCACAACCCCACTTCCCCTTCAACGGCGTTCGGGATACCCGTCCGGCCACCTGGTACCTGAGTGGGGCAACGGTCATTAAATCGGCTGGTGATACCATCAAGGAGGGCGTTGTTTTAATCCGAAACGGACGAATTGAAGGGGTAGGTAAGCACATATCCCAACCGGCAGATGCTCGGGTGTTGGATCTCAAAGGAAAATACCTGTACCCTGCATTTCTCGAGCCAGCGGCCAATTATGGAATGGAGGCTGTGAAAAACCAGCGCAGCCCAAGAGGCTCGCGCCGTGAAGAGGGCCCCGTACTCATGCCCGAAAGGGAGGGTGCGTGGAATGCCAATGATGCCATTCGGGCCGACGAAAGCGCTGCTGAGCTGTTCGTGGTAAAGTCAGAGGAGGCAGAAAAGTGGCGAAAAGCCGGATACGGAGCGGTGCTCACCCATCCACACGATGGCATTATGCGCGGCACAGGTGCTTGGGTGGCGACCTGTGAGGGGCCTGAAGGAACAGCCCTATTGATGCCCAATGCCAGTACACACTACAGCTTCGATAAGGGCAGCAGCCGACAAGATTACCCCTCTTCGCTTATGGGGAGCATCGCTCTGCTGCGGCAAACACTCTACGACCTGCAGTGGTATGCGCAACAGTCGGCCGTTGGTAAAGCACACGATCAGGTGCTCGAGGCGATGCAACGCACCGCACCGCTCCCCAAGATGTTTGAAACGCCACGTAAATACGACCTGTTGCGGGTAGCCGCGATTGCCAAAGAATTTGGTTTCCCCTTCATAGCCACGGGCACAGGAGAGGAATATCAGTACATACAAGAAATAAAGGCTACAGGAGCTGCGCTCTTGTTGCCCCTGACCTTTCCAGAACCTATGGATGTTCAGGATCCGTTCGACGCGCGCGAGGCCTCTTTGTCGGCCATGATGCACTGGGAAATGGCCCCCGCCAACCCGGCCATCGTGCACCGAGCAGGGGTTCCCTTTGCGATCACGGGGAAGGGACTCAAATCACCGGATGAGTTGCTGCCTCGATTGCGCAAGGCTGTTGAGCGTGGACTACCAGCGGCCGCGGCATTGGAGGCCCTAACGCTGGCCCCTGCCCGACTTTTTGGAACCGATCAGTGGATGGGAAAAATCGAAAAGGGATTCTTGGGAAATATCATCGTGTGTTCGCATCCTCTTTTTGACCCCGAAAACCGGATTATTGAAACCTGGACGTCGGGTAAGCCCTACAACAACATCCAAGAGGAAGTAGCGGTCGATCTGAGGGGTATTTATCGGCTAAACCGGATTGAGTCGGCCGCCCAGGATGCTTTGGGTAAAGGGTTATCGGTCCCCACTGCTGCCTCTACGCAATTGGTTGAGCGGCTAAAGGGCATCCAGCTTGTGCTTGGCGGTAGTCGCGCCAACTATGAAGTAGGACTCCGCAGCAGCGATACGGCAAAGTCGGTGCCGATGAACCTGCGCTACCGACAGGGATTTCTGAGTTTATCGGCACAAGACAGCAGCCTTTTAGACGCACAGATGCTGCGCATGAGCGCATGGCGGGATGGTGTAGCTGGATTAAACGCACGCTTGGAGCTGCCCGACGGCAGTATCTGGCGACTCGAATTCGACTCCATAGCCCCCCACCAGGCCGACACCACCACCAAGAAGCCGAAGCAAACCCCAGCCTTGCCCGCCGAGATCATGCGCTACCCATTTGCCGACTTAGGGCATGAGACGCCCCCACGTCCGACCAACATCCTCATTAAGGGGGCTACGGTGTGGACCAGCAGCGCGGCGGGGGTGATCAAGGAGGCCGATGTGGCTGTGCGCGATGGTAAAATATTGGCAGTTCAAAAAACGGGTGCATCGGACCCTGCGCTTTTGTTTGGTAAGGGTGTCGAATTCAGCGTGCGCGACGGGAAGGGTCTTCACCTCACTCCAGGGATTATCGATGAGCACAGCCACATCGCAATCAGTAGGGGGGTGAACGAGGGCACCCGGAGCATCACGGCGGAGGTTCGCATAGGCGATGTGCTCAACCCCGACGACGTGAACATCTACCGGCAATTGGCGGGTGGGGTCACCACGGCCCAGCTCTTGCACGGGTCGGCCAATTCGATAGGCGGACAAAGCGCGATTGTGCAGATGCGCTGGGGGGTAACCCACCCCGATGCCTTAAAATTTCGCGGAGCCCCCGGCTTCATCAAATTTGCACTCGGTGAAAACGTCAAACAGGCCAACTGGGGTGATCGGCAAGTGGTTCGGTTCCCCCAAACCCGAATGGGTGTGGAACAGGTCATGATGGATGGCTTCCTTAGGGCACGGGAATATGAGGAGCGACGGAAATCGCAACCCCAAACCACCCGACGTGATCTCACGCTCGATGCGCTTGTGGAGATTCTGAAAGCCGAGCGTTTCATCACCTGCCACAGCTATGTGCAAAGTGAAATCAATATGCTGATGAAGGTGGCCGATTCGCTCGGGTTTAAAGTGAATACCTTCACGCACATTCTGGAAGGCTACAAAGTGGCCGATAAGATGAAGAACCACGGGGTAACGGCAAGCAGTTTCGCCGATTGGTGGGCTTATAAATATGAGGTCATCGACGCCATTCCCTACAATGCGGCCATTCTTCAACGTGTAGGCGTGAATGTTGCCATCAACTCCGACGATGCTGAGATGGCTCGTCGGTTAAACCAAGAGGCGGCCAAAACAATCAAGTATGGTGGACTCACGGAGGAGCAGGCGCTGAATACGGTGACCATCAACCCGGCCCGGGCCTTGCATATTGACCACAAAGTAGGAAGCATCGAGGTTGGTAAGCAGGCCGATTTGGTGCTCTGGAGCGCCCATCCACTCAGTATTTATGCCCGCCCGCTCCTCACCATG
>VGGT01000088.1 GCA_016868485.1 Bacteroidota bacterium | reverse complement strand
GCGTTCCTCCTCGTTGCGGCCCTCCTCCCTGTGGCCCTCCATTCGCGTTTGCACGCCGCGTTGGAAGGGTTCAAAGATGATTTCTTGCTCTTCTTTTGGGATGCCCGGCCCCTGGTCTTTCACTTCAACAACCAAATCGTCTTCTGAACGGGTCAATTTCACCTCCACCGGGCGTGATTGGCCGTATTTGAGGGCATTTTCGATCAGGTTTCGTAGGGCAATGATCAAGAGCGGTTCGTCGCCCTTGGTGCGGAGTGCCTCTTCATTCTCGAGTTTTTCGTCGATCTGCCAGCTCAGATTATGGAATTCGGGGTGGCTTTGGAGGGGTTCAAGGGCTTTGAACAGAATATCCGCTAGGTTGATGGGCATTTGGGGATGGCGGCCTTCCCGCATGCGTGTTTCCATATCCGCCAGCAAGAGCAAATGATTGGTGGTGGTGGTTAAATCCTGTACTTGAGATTTTAAGCGATGGAGTTCGTTCCGAAGGGTTTCGTAATTGCTCTCCTTCATCAGCAGTACGTCTAGCCCCATGTGCATGGCGGCCAGTGGCGTCCGAAGTTCGTGTGAGGCATTGGATATGAGGTTTTTTTGCGCCTGAAAGGCTGTTTCTATGCGTCGGAGCAGATCATTGAAGGCGGTAACAAGCTCTTCGAGTTCGTCGCGACTCCCCGAGGGGGATAAACGCGCTGATGGTTCTGTGCTGCTGATGGTTTTGGCGGATCGAATGATGTTTCGGATGGGAAGTAGGGCCCTGCCGGAATACCAATAGGCCAGACCCCACAGCAGCGGCAGGCTCAGCAACAGCACCCAGAGCAGGGTATGTTGAAGGGTTCTAAGTCTTGATAGGCCTTCATCGTCGCGCGCTACACTGAATGCCACGAGTCCGTTGTATTCGTCGACCATGTGTAGCCCGGCCATTTCTCGTCCATCGCTCAGGCTGAAGTGGGATTTGGTGTTCTTCCGTACGGCTTCTACATCCTCAAGTGCGGGCCTCCACGGCGTGGTTTCGCTGGGGTAGATCAGTTCGTTTTCAAAAGTAAACAAATAGAGTTCTGCGTTGGGGAGCACATCGGCGCGGTACTCCTGGAATGGATTTGTTCCAGCTTGAGCGCCCTCAAATTCGAAGTGAATGATGGTGCGGTTGCGGGCGTTGCTGAGCAGGAGTTGCGTGAATTGTTTGCGACGACCGGCGGCTTCGAACCAATAGACCGTGGAGAAAGACAAGGCAAGCAGTCCGGCGGTAAGTGCCACCATACGAAGGGTTAGCCTGCTGCGGATGCGCATGATGGGTTCAGAGGTCGAATCGGTAGCCCATCCCGATTTGGGTATGTAGAAGACGTGGATGAAAATCCTTATCGATCTTCTTTCTGAGGAAGTTCACATACACATCCACAACATTGGTCTGTGTATCGAAGTGGATGTCCCAAACGGCTGCGGCTAGTTGTTGCCGGCTGATGACTTTGCCCTGATTGCGCATTAGGTATTCCAACAGATTGAACTCCTTGGCAGTTAGGGCAATTTCGGTTTCGTCGCGAAAGGCCACTTTTCTGTTGAGGTCGAGCGTTAAGTTGGCGAGTTTGAGTTCTTCAGCGCTTGTTTCGACGGGTTCGGCACGGCGCAACAAGGCCCGGAGGCGGGCGTCGAGTTCGCGCAAATCCGGGGGTTTTACCATGTAGTCGTCGGCCCCTGCTTCCAATCCCTCAATTTTATGGTCTACACCCCCTAAGGCGGTCAATATGAGGATGGGTAATTTGGGATTCGATTGTCTGATGGCCCGACAAACATCCATGCCATTCATTCCGGGCAGGTTGAGGTCGAGGACCAATAGGGGGTATTGACCCGTAACGGCCATATCCAATGCCCGCGTGCCGGTTTTGGCCAAGGAAACATGATAGCCCATGAGTTCTAGTCCATCCTTCAGACCAGTCGCCAGGTTGGCGTCATCTTCCGCTACCAGGACTTTAATTTTTGGAGCCCGCATAAGAACATGCAATTTAGCGACTCAAGTACATGGATTTACGCTTGTAGAGATCGCGGAAATAGGGATCGCGCAAGTCTTTGATGAATCGGATGGCCTCGCCCGTTGATTTCATTTCTGGTCCAAGTTCTTTGTTTACACCAGGAAACTTATTGAAGCTGAATACGGGTTCTTTAATGGCCCATCCCGATAATTTTCTTTCGAAGGGGTGATCGGCCAGTGTAGAGGATTCGAGCATGACATGCGTCGCGATATTCACAAAAGGCAGGTCGTAGGCCTTGGCTAAGAATGGAAGGGTTCGTGAGGCCCGTGGATTGGCCTCAATCACATAAACCACATCATTTTTGATGGCGAATTGTACGTTCATCAGGCCGCGAATGTTCAGTGCGAAGGCAATTTTTCGGGTGTATTCTTCTATTTGAGTCACCACCAGCGGAGAGAGGCCGAAAGGTGGCAGGACCGCGTTGGAATCGCCCGAATGAATGCCCGCTGGCTCAATATGCTCCATGATTCCGCAGATGGCAACATCGTTTCCGTCGCAAATACAGTCTGCTTCGGCCTCCATGGCACGGTCGAGGAAGTGGTCGATGAGAATGCGATTACCCGGAATTTTCCGCAACAAGTCAACGACCGCCGTTTCGAGCTCTTCCTCGTTGATCACGATACTCATGCCCTGCCCGCCCAATACATAACTCGGGCGAACCAGCACAGGGTAACCGACATTTCGGGCGATTTCGAGTGCTTCCTCAGCGGTTTCGGCCACTCCATAGCGGGGATAGGGGATGTCGAGTTCGTGCAGCAAATCACTGAAGCGACCCCGATCCTCGGCCAGATCCATGTTGGGGAAGCTGGTGCCAATGATTCGAATACCGTGTTCGTGCAGGCGCTCGGCCAACTTCAGTGCTGTTTGTCCGCCCAATTGCACGATCACCCCAACAGGCTGTTCGTGTTCGATGATGTCGAGCAAGTGTTCCCAGAAAACAGGCTCGAAATAGAGCTTGTCGGCCATGTTGAAATCAGTGCTCACCGTTTCCGGGTTGCAGTTCACCATAATCGCCTCATAGCCTGCCTCCCGTGCCCCGAGCAGCCCGTGCACACAGGAGTAATCGAATTCTATGCCTTGGCCGATGCGGTTTGGACCCGAGCCCAACACGATGATCTTCGGGCGATCCGTTCGAATAGACTCATTTTCTTGATCGTATGTACTGTAGAAATAGGGCGTTCGGGCCTCAAACTCGGCAGCGCAGGTGTCGACCATCTTCCAAACCCTACGAAGACCGAGTGAAAGGCGTTTGGCCCGAACCTGGTTTTCCGAAACGGGATCGCCCAATTGCTTGGCAATTTGCAGGTCGGAAAAACCATTTCGTTTGGCTTCTTCCCACAATTCATAGGGGATGGTATCCAGGGTGTAGGACCGGATGGCTTTGGCGAGGTCCACCAAATGCTGGATTTCGCGGAGGAACCACGGGTCGATGGCCGTGGCTTTTTCGACGGATTTGATGGGCACACCCAATGCAAGGGCGTCATAGACATGAAATACACGGTTCCAGCTGGGATGCTCCAGGCTGTGCATGATGGGATCGGGTTTGCGCTCCTCTTTTCCGTCGGCTCCCAGTCCGGCCCTGCCAATTTCCAGGCTTTGGCAGGCTTTCTGGAGTGCTTCATTGAAGCTTCGCCCGATGCCCATGACCTCTCCCACCGATTTCATTTGAAATCCCAGCCGCAGGTCGGAGCCTGGAAACTTGTCGAAGTTCCATTTCGGGATTTTAACGATGACATAATCGAGGGTAGGCTCAAAAAAGGCCGAACTGCTCATGGTGATTTGGTTGGGCAGTTCATCGAGGCGGTAGCCGATGGCCAGTTTGGCCGCTATTTTGGCAATAGGGTATCCGGTGGCCTTTGAGGCGAGGGCCGAGGAACGCGAAACACGGGGGTTGATTTCGATGGCGATCAGTTCTTCGGTCTCGGGGTTCATGGCGAATTGCACGTTGCATCCCCCCGAGAAATGGCCAATGGCCCGCATCATGCGAATGGCCTGGTTGCGCATATCCTGAAAAGCGGTGTCACTGAGGGTCATGGCTGGAGCCACGGTGATGCTGTCCCCTGTGTGTATGCCCATGGGGTCGAAGTTCTCGATGGTGCAAATGATGCAGACGTTGTCGGCAGCATCGCGCAGCAGTTCGAGTTCGAATTCTTTCCATCCCAGAACAGCCTTATCGATCAGTACTTCGTGGGTGGGCGAGGCATCGAGTCCACGGATGAGGGCCGCTTCGAATTCTTCTTTTTTTCGGATGACGCCTCCACCGGTGCCGCCCAGGGTATAGGACGGACGAATAACCAGCGGAAAGCCGATTTCCTCTGCGGCTTCCTTGCCTTCCAGGAAAGAGTTAGCGATTCTGGAGGGCGCCACCGCCACCCCAATTTCAAGCATTTTCTTGCGGAATTCTTCGCGGTTTTCGGTGGTTTCGATGGCGGCAATATCCACACCGATCATGCGAACGCCGTATTGGTCCCATATCCCCAATTCATCCGCTTCCTTACATAAATTCAGTGCTGTTTGCCCGCCCATGGTAGGCAAAACGGCATCGATCGGACGAATGTTGAGGATGTGTTCGATCGATTCGATGGTGAGGGGCATCAGGTACACGTGATCGGCCGTCACCCGGTCGGTCATGATGGTAGCCGGGTTGGAGTTGATGAGCGATACCTCAATGCCCTCCTCCCTGAGGGAACGGGCGGCCTGTGAGCCAGAATAGTCGAATTCGCAAGCCTGTCCGATGATAATGGGCCCGCTGCCGATGATGAGTACGGAGCGGAAGCTGGGATCCTTAGGCATAGCTTTCTGGGGCAAAAGGCGATTAAAGGGCGTATATCCTTATCAATCCTGTTCCGGTGCCAAGCCCCACTTTTCGGGGGAGCGCCAGAGGGATGAGAGGATCAACTCGCGCATAAAAATATACTCCTTAGGGAGCTTATCATACATTTTGCTGAATAGTTCATCATGGTTCACGACCTCGTTTTTCCAGGTTTCTCGGTCCACATGCATGATGGCTTCAAATTGTTCGCGACTAAAGTCAAGGCCGTTCCAGTTGATGTCGTCGTAGGTGGGCATCCAGCCGACTGGACTCTCCACCGCGCCGGTGCGGCCCCGAACCCGACCGATAATCCACTCCAGAACCCGCATGTTGTCGCCATAACCGGGCCACAGGAATTTTCCTGAGGGATCCTTGCGAAACCAATTGGTGATGAAAATACGGGGGGGATTGCGGAGCTTTCGACCAAACTGCAACCAGTGGTTGAAGTAATCGGCTATGTTATAGCCACAGAAAGGAAGCATGGCGAATGGATCGCGACGCACTTTTCCAACCTCACCGAAAGCGGCGGCGGTCATTTCGGAACCGATGGTCGAAGCCGCGTAAACGCCGAAATTCCAGTTGGCGGATTGATACACAAGGGGCACGGTGGTTGAGCGGCGGCCCCCAAAAACAAATGCACTGATGGGCACACCCTGTGGGTCTTCCCAGGCCGGATCGAGGCTAGGGCATTGTGAAGCGGGCGCTGTGAAACGGGCGTTGGGGTGGGCTACGGATTGACCCGCTGCGGGATCGTGTACTTGACCTTTCCAGTTGATGGTGCCGGGCGGGCAATCGTGATCCATGCCTTCCCACCAGACATCACCATCGGGGGTGACACCGACATTGGT
The DNA here is from genome assembly GCA_016868485.1 of Bacteroidota bacterium. Classification (GTDB taxonomy): domain Bacteria; phylum Bacteroidota; class Bacteroidia; order UBA7662; family UBA7662; genus F1-60-MAGs140. Next base: position 1,924 of record VGGT01000088.1, on the reverse strand, counting down.
GAAGATGCAATTGGCACGGATGGTGGCCATGGCATTGGGGTTCGTTTTGAAATTCGTTCCGGGTGCTACGCCAAAGTAACCCGCTTCGGGGTTGATGGCATAGAGACGACCGTCCTTGCCTACTTTAATCCAGGCGATGTCGTCGCCCACGGTGGTGACCTCCCATCCCTTCATTTCGGCGGGAGGGATGAGCATAGCGAAATTGGTTTTTCCGCAGGCACTGGGAAAGGCCGCCGCCACATAAGTCTTGTCGCCCGCCGGACTTTTAGCACCCAGAATGAGCATATGTTCGGCCAACCAGTCCTCGTCGCGCGCCATGACCCCAGCAATACGCAAGGCAAAGCATTTCTTACCGAGCAGCGCGTTTCCGCCATAGCCCGAGCCGTAGCTTACGATGCTGCGTTCTTCAGGGTAATGAACGATGTACTTTACAACGGGGTTGCAGGGCCACGCCACATCGGCTTGTCCATCCGCCAAGGGGGCCCCTACGGTATGGAATGCCTTCACAAAGGGCTTTTGGCTGCCGAGTTGGTCGAGGGCGGCGCGGCCCATCCGCGTCATAATCCGCATATTGGTGACCACATACTCAGAATCTGTGATTTCAACACCGATTTGTGCGATGTCGGAGCCCAAAGGCCCCATGCAAAACGGAATCACGAACATGGTTCGGCCTTTCATACAGCCTTGGAGGAGCGGGCGAAGGGTTTCCTTCATGGCGGTGGGGGCCATCCAATTGTTGGTAGGACCGGCGTCTTCTTTGCGTTTCGAGCAGATGTAGGTGCGGTCCTCGACACGCGCCACATCGCTGGGGTCAGAAAAGCAGGCGTAGCTGTTGGGCCGCTTCTCAGCATGGAGGGGAATGAACGTCCCGGCCCCCACAAGCCGGCGGCACATGAGGTTGTATTCTTCTTCGGAACCATCACACCAATAAACCTCATGGGGTTGCGCCAGTGCCACCATTTCAGATACCCATTTTTTTAAAGCAGCGTGTTGAACCTGTGCGGAATAATCGACGGGGAGCGCTAGATGGGGATTGGACGCGGTGTTGGAATTTGACATAAATTATGGGTTCTGGTTGATGGTGTTTGGTGAAAATGAACGCGCAAAAATAGATGGGTTTTGGTTGATGGTGTTTGGTGAAAATGAACGCGCAAAAATACGCTTTGCAGGGGAAAGTTATCCCCTAAAAAAGATAGGATTGTCCAAATTTAAACGCGTATATGGAAGTGCGCCGAACGGTCGTAGAACGATGTGCGCCGAACGGCGAATAACGAAGTGCGTCGAACGGGCGAATAAAGAAGTGCGCCGAAACGCTCTATCCCTGGCTGCGCTATAACGGAAGCCACATGCGGATGTGTGGGATGCCCACTTCCATAAATTCCACCTGTTCTTGGCGATAACCTAGCTTCTGGTAGAAGGGAACAGCGGTGGAACGCGCGTGTAGCGTAAGGGTGTCGAAGTAATGCTCGCGGGCCACCTCTTCCGAATAGCGTACCAGGGTGGTGCCTACGCCCAGCGATTGGCGATCGGCCCGAACCGCCACTTGCCGCATGCGAACCGTATGCAAGTCAACCGGGGCCAACACCAAACAGCCTACGAGCTCATCACCTGCCCATGCGCCCAAATGAATTTGGTCTTGTTCGGCCAGAAGTTCGGGCAGGGTAAAATGAAGACCAAGGGGTGCACGCAGCAGGCTATGGCGCAAAGCGATGCTGAGGGCATAGGCAGGACTGGCAAAGGGCAATCGCTGAAGCTGGAGATCAATCATGGGCGAATGTATAGGTCATAGGCTCAAAGATAATGCCTTTCGTATTTTTGAACCTTAATCCATGTGTCATGGGACCCCATTCAAACCAACAATTGCCTGATTCGTTTGCATCCCCCTACCCCAACAGCCTGGCGGTGGTGCCCGCACGCATGGGCT
>VGGT01000087.1 GCA_016868485.1 Bacteroidota bacterium | reverse complement strand
TGCTCATTGCCCTGCTCAAGCCCGATTGGCTGCGGTCGCGTCAACCCTCTGCCGGCGAACTGCATTAATGCCTTTTTAATGCCTTAGACAAACAAACGCGCCCATTTTTGGGTTGCTTAGACAAACAAACGCGTCCATTTTTGGGTTGTAAGTGACTCCTGAACATTATACAACCTGTATTTTACATGATCCATTTGATGCATTTTCAAGTCCGAAATAATCTCATTCGACGCACTTTAATCTGCTTTCTTATCGGAATATTTTGCCTCTACAGCCCGGCACAGGCACAGAACCCCCCGGTGAGCTGCGACTCCAACGGCAACTGGATGATGTTTGCCAACTACGACGGCGGTGAACTCAGCATCATTATAGACCAAAACATACCCAACCTGCGCCTGGGTATTTGCAGCTATGAACCCGTCCAGGTAACCATTTCCGGTCCATTCTCAGCCTGCGTAACCGAGGTCTATTATGCCGGCTTCAATTCAGCGGCATTGAACAACCACTGTGGATTTCCTATCTCTATTTCCAGCATTTTGGGGGTCAATCCTTCCATTGCCACCATTTCCATTTTTCCACCCGTAGGGATCATCAGCCCGCCCAACCCCAATAACATCCTTAACCTGCCAAACGGCAACAATACCGGAATCGTTTGCTTGTATTCCTGCGATACAAGCTCGTACCAGGGGGGATGCAACACCATCGATCAGGTAGTGGATCATTTCCAGACCCGATTCGGGGGAAGCTTAAGGGGGCTAACCGTGCAGTATTGCTGCTGGAGCGATACTACGCCCTATCGTGTGCGTGCATTAACAGGCAATTGCTGCAGTTCCAACAATACATCTTCCGCAAGCATCAACTACCCCCCGGGCCCCTTCTGCGCTTCAACGGGCACGCTTTCTCCCAATCTTCTGGGAAACCCAAGTGGAGCATTCTACGCCAACCCCGCTGGTTTATCGATTGATGCCGCTACCGGCCTGATCAACTTGGCCAACAGTTCCCCAGGCACCTACGAAATATCATACGCCATCAGCTACAATTGCCAATCCTTTATCGCAAAAGACACCATCGTTATCAACCCAGGCGGCTCGGTGAACACCCAGAACATTACCGCTTGCATCAATTATACCGCGCCCTGGGGCACCCTCTACACCCAAAGTGGAACCTACAGCGACACCTTGACAACAATCAGCGGTTGCGACAGCATACGGATTCTGAACCTGAATATTCTTTCGGGTGATTTACAAGCGCAAATCGGACGCGTAGTACCGGATACCTGTACAGATTTGCAGTACGCATTCTCCCTCAGCGCTGGCCAATCTGTCACCGCCTACAATTGGAATTTTGGCGACCCCAATAGCGGCCCCAACAATACATCCACTTCACCCAGCCCAATCCATACCTTTTCATCGACAGGCAGTTATGATGTCCTTTGCATCTCCACATTTGCCTGCGGTAACGACACCAGCTCACTTCGATTGATCATAGACGATTGCCCGAAAGAAGAAGACCCTTGCATCCCTACAATTCCCAATGTCTTTACACCGAATTCCGATGGAGTCAATGACCGATTCCAGCCCATCGCCATTTGTACGTGGAAAACATACAAGATCGAAATCTACAACCGTTGGGGGCAAAGAGTATTCGCATCCGTAGATCAAGGGGAATCATGGGACGGCAGCTTCAAGGATTCTGACTGCCCGAATGGCACCTATACCTATCGGTTAACCTATAAAAATCCAGGTGAGGCTGAGCGAACACTGTCTGGGGCCATCATGATTCTCCGATAGTTCAACTGAAATGAACGAGGATTCTGACTGCCTATCCTTTGTTAAACAGGCTCATGGTATGTGATAATCCGCGTGCCACATACATCCGAACCAAGGCTACGCTGCGGTCGATTCCATCAGTAACCTCTGGCCATTCCTCAGATCCGAACGACCCCAAGACATAGTCGACCTGCCGACCCTTCGGAAAATCAGATCCAATGCCAAAGCGCACACGGGCATAGTCCTGGGTACCCAGCGTTTCCTCGATGTGCGCAAGTCCATTATGCCCACCCGCGCTTCCCTGCCCCCTCAACCTGAGCCGACCCACCGGCAAGCTCAGATCATCGGTGAGGACCAGCAACTGCTCAACCCCCAGCTTTTCAGCACCCAACCAATACCGCACCGCCTGACCACTCAAATTCATGTAGGTCGATGGCTTCAGCAGCAGCAATTGATGGCCTGCACAACGCAGCTCAGCCTGCCAACCATATCGGCCCGTTTCAAATGTGACGGGGGCATTACCCCCAACCGACGCCAGCGCGTCGAGTATCATAAAACCGATGTTGTGGCGCGTTTGGGCATATTCCGCACCCGGATTACCCAAACCCACGACCAAAAATTTCACGACCTACTGAGGGGGTGAACTTTATCCACCTGCAGCGGCCTGTCCCTTCAATCCACGCGGGATGATGACACTTGCCACAGGATTGTTCGGGGCATCCAAAATCACGTAATTCTCGGTAGGAATGTCCTTAACGCGCACCACACCCCCAAGATCAAGTTTGGATATATCAACCTGCACGGTGGCGGGAAAATGATCGGGATTGCCCTTCACTTTAACGCGACGAACACGGGCCGCGAACTTACCGCCGGCCTTTACCCCGGGCGATACACCCACAAACTCGAGGGGAAGCTCAAGTTTAATGGTTTTACCGGCCTGCAACAAAAAGAAATCGACGTGCATCATGGCCTCATTCAGGGGATGGAACTGCGCCTCCTGAACAATGGCTTCGAATTTCCGTCCGTCAATGTCGAGATGCACCCGATACGTATCCGGTGTGAACAATACCGACTTCAAATCATAGCCATAGGCCCAGAAGTGAATTTGTTCAGCTCCGCCGTAGAGCACGCAAGGCACCCGGCCTTCGGCGCGCAGCTGGTTGGCATCTGACTTCCCTACGCCCCCACGGAGGGAGCCGCTCAAGTTGATGGTTTTCATGGAATTGGGTTTAAAAAATTAAATATTGGGTTAAATTTGTTTGACCGTTACTTCAAAAAGGTGGCTGATGGAGCTGAATTCTTTAACGCTGCGGATGGATCGTGCAAAAAGATCGGCCACTGTCAGCACCTTGATCTTCGGCGAAACCCCACGCAGGGGCAAAGTATCCGTCACCACCAACTCGGTTAAGGCCGATGCGTTGATGTTATCGTATGCATTCCCCGAAAGTACAGGATGGGTGGCCACCGCACGCACACTCAGAGCGCCTTGCTTCATGATTTCCTCCGCGACTTTTCCAATCGTTCCGGCGGTATCCACAAGGTCATCCACAATCACCACGTTTTTATCGCGCGCGTCGCCAATTACATTGATTCGCTCCACCACATTCGCCCGCGTGCGGGTTTTGTCGCACACGATCATGTCGCAATCCAGCAATTTAGAGAACAATTTGGCCCTCGGCGTTGCCCCCATATCCGGTGCGGCGATGATGAGGTTGTCGAGCTTCAGCTGCTTGATGTACGGAATAAAAATGGTCGTTGCATCGAGGTGATCGACAGGAACGTTGAAAAAGCCCTGAATTTGCGGGGCGTGAAGGTCCATGGTCATGACCCGTGTAACGCCCGCTGCTGTCAGCATATCGGCCACCAAACGCGAGGCTATGGGCACCCGCGGCTTGTCTTTGCGGTCTTGGCGTGCCAATCCGAAATAGGGAATAACAGCCGTTATGTAGTGTGCTGATGCCCGCTTACACGCATCAATCATCAGCAACAGCTCCATGAGGTTATCGCTCGGCGCGAAAGTACTTTGAATCAGAAAAACATCCGAACCACGAACAGATTGGTTGATGCACGGCTGAAACTCGCCATCGCTGAACCGCATCACCTCCATGGCACCCAATGGCGACCCAAACGAAGCTGCGATGCGTTCACCCAAGGCGCGGGTGGCATCCCCGCTAAACAGCTGGGTGGCGTGGTGCGGACTGGCAGAACTTCCTCGAGCGGGTGACATGGCTTTATGACGAACGGAGCTTTATGACGAACGAAAATTTATAACGAACGGAGCTTTATAACAATCGAAGCTTTATGACGAACAAAATTTTGTACCAATCGAAGTTTTGTGACGAACGAATTTGGCGTTAATAGTAAGAAAACCGCAAAGATACGAAAAAAAACCCACTATCGGGGGGGAACAAGGAAGAGGTGGGATCGAGCACGGGTGACCGCCGTGTAGAGCCACCTCAAATGCGCGTCGCGGGTACCGTACGGGCCCTCCATCAACACAAAAACAGTAGGCCACTCACCCCCCTGGGCCTTGTGCCCCGTAACGGCATACGCATATTTCGCATGCAGCGCGTTAAGGTACGGATCACGGATGTTGAACCCCTTACCCCCCTGTCGGGCCGCCCATAAGCGCTGCCAAGACACCGTATCGAGCCCGGCCGACTTGCTGTTCAACAACTCCAACAATAGAGTAGCCGATAAATTCCGGTCCTCTCCCGATAAATCTTGGTAAACACCCTGCACATCGGCCCACCGAAATCCAGCCACTTGGACCTCCAGTTCAACGATTTGCTTTACCTGCACCATTTCCCCATTGGCCACAAATTCCTGCGCTTTGAGGTAATGATTGCGCACCACCATGAGCCATTCATCGACCAAGGGCAATGCCCCGGCATCGGGATACAACAACGACCGGATGCGGCGATTGAGCGCGTTGGCCCATCCGTTGCTCACACACAAGAAAATAACCCCCTGGGGGTCGTGGCGATAGGCTTCGGCAAACAGAACGGCGGCCGTTCGCGTGTCGGGCAACTCCGTGATGCCTGAATCTGCCCCAGGTCTGTCGAAGGTTTCAGGCCAGATGGGTCCACTGCCATCGGTAAACTCCATGGCTGAGCGGTAGGCCGATGCCAATTGCAAAATCGCAGAATAGGCCGATTGGCGCTTCACCACCTGCAGTCCAACCGCGGTCGATTCGAGTTGAAATGGTTTGTAGGTTTCGGCATTGAGCGCAACCGCCTGTGATTCTCCAACCGGAGGCAATTGAAAGGGGTCGCCCACCAAAATCAGCTTATTGTTGACGGGCGCTTCAAACACATGACGAATCAAATCGGAAAGCACCCCATCCGAACGAAATGCGCCATCGCTTTGGGGCTGACGACCGAGCATGGAGGCCTCATCAACTACAAACAATGCCGGTTGCAAAAGATCATACTCCTTCAACTCAAACCGCAATTCCTTGATATTGCCCTTAGCGTCTTTAATCTCATCCAACTTATAGATGTGGCTGTGGATGGTGGCCGCAGGGCTACCCGAACGCCGGGCCAAAACCTTCGCCGCCCGCCCTGTTGGGGCCAGTAGGAACGCTTTCCGCCCCGCTTTCCGTAGTCCATTCACCAAGCCCTTCATCAAACTGGTTTTTCCCGTACCCGCCGCACCATGCACGATCAGAATCCGATGCGCAGACCCCTCCAAAAATTCCGCTATTTTTCGAAGGGCCGAACGCTGTTCTTCATCCGGCGCATCGCTGAGGGCCAAAGTCATCCGCTGAACCCATTGGTCTATTGAACCCAATTCAATGGATGAATGTCCTTTAGAATCAGTTGGGTTGTTCATGGTTGACTGTTCGCCAAAAATCCCCCAAAATTCGATTTCTGTGGGCAGGTTCTGCAAAAATACGGTACTTTTGCGGCGTAAAATTGGTATATGGATGCACTCCTCCTGATCACATTCGTCCTTGGCTACTTGGCCATCGTGTTTGAGCACCCGCTCAAGATCAACAAAACGGCACCAGCGCTGCTCACCGCCGTAATTTGCTGGAGCATTTTCATCTTGTTTTCTCCGTCAGCAGAGTTTTTCAACAATTCCCATTGGATTCAATTTCTTGAGGGTCTAAAACTTAAGCAGGTTGATTTGAGCGTGCTCTCGACCGAGCAGCTTTTCCAGAAATTTGTGTCTGCCGAATTGGCACACCACCTCAGCAAAACGGCTGAAATCCTGTTTTTCCTGTTGGGCGCCATGACCATTGTAGAATTGGTCGATGCCCATCAGGGCTTTAAAGTCATCACCAACCGCATTCGGACCAAAAACGCTTCAACATTGTTGATCATCATCAGCATTGTTACTTTTTTCTTGTCTTCCGTACTCGACAACCTAACGACCGCGATCGTTATGGTCAGCTTACTTCGAAAGCTGGTGCACGATGCCCAACAAAGGAAATTATTCGCGGGGATGGTCATCATCGCGGCGAACGCGGGGGGGGCCTGGTCGCCCATAGGCGACGTCACCACCACCATGCTGTGGATCGGCGGACAAATCACAGCAGGTCATATTATACAGTCCACTTTTATCGCTTCAGTAGTTTGTTTGGCCGTGCCTTTAGCCATCATGTCTACACGACTCAAAGGTACTGTGACCCGAGCCGCCTACGACTATGAGGCAGCAGATGAAGCAGAAGTCGTAAAAGGCAGCCGAATTATGCTTTTCTTGGGTGTCGGCGCATTGGTTTTTGTCCCCATTTTCAAAAGCTTGACCCACCTGCCTCCTTATTTGGGCATTTTATTGGGGCTAGCCGTGCTTTGGGTGGCTTCGGAATGGATTCATATCGATAAGGATGAAGAAGAAAAGAAACCCTACTCTGCCATTCATGCACTCAGTAAAATTGACACCTCCAGCGTTTTGTTTTTCTTAGGAATCTTACTCGCCATTTCTGCCTTAGAAAGCGCGCACATTCTCACGCACGTGGCCCAGTGGCTCGATTCAACTTTAGGCAATATGAAAGTCATCGTGTTCATCATTGGTCTTCTCTCTGCGGTGGTCGACAACGTTCCTCTGGTGGCCGCCAGTATGGGAATGTACGATATGACCGCGTTTCCCACAGACCATTGGATGTGGGCTTTTATGGCTTATTGTGCAGGTACAGGTGGAAGCGCACTGATTATCGGATCGGCTGCCGGTGTAGCCGTTATGGGTATGGAGAAAATTGATTTTATTTGGTATGCTAAGAAGATTTCTTTATATGCCCTCATTGGGTACATCGCTGGTGCTGGGGTTTATTTACTCACATATCAGTGGTTCGGTTAATCCTAAATAAGCGGAAAGTACCCCAATAACAGTATGCGGATTGTTGAGGAGCCCTTTAGCGGCCTACTTCTTTTGGAGCCCCGGGTTTTTCATGACCCCAGGGGTCATTTCTTTGAGAGCTTCAACCAGGTGGCCATGAATAGCTTCGGCATCCGGGATGAATTTGTTCAGGACAATGAATCTCGCTCGTCTAAAGGCATACTTCGTGGTCTTCATTTCCAGCGGCCCCCTTTCGCTCAAGGCAAATTGGTGCGCGTGGCCCAAGGATCTGTGCTCGATGTGGTGGTTGACCTGCGCCGCTCATCGCCGACATTTGGCCAGCACTACAGCGTTACCTTATCGGGCGAAAACCATTTGATGCTGTGGATTCCGCCTGGATTTGCTCATGGCTTTCTCACGCTGAGCGACAACACCTTGTTTCTCTATAAATGCACGGCGCCCTACCACCAGGCCTCGGAAGGTGGATTGGCATGGAATGACCCCGCCCTCAATATTCAATGGGGAATTGAACAGCCCCTCTTGTCGGAAAAAGACAAGATGAATCCTGTCATTTCTGGATTCAGCACACCCTTCGAATAGCGTATCAAACCGGAGGGGAAATATCATCAAAGGGGGGAATAACACGGAAATTTTGA
>VGGT01000086.1 GCA_016868485.1 Bacteroidota bacterium | reverse complement strand
AAGCGGCAACGGCAACGGCAACGGCGATACGACGCAATTGCCCTATCCCAGCCGCGACACCCGCAACCCCCTCGATCGCTACCGAACGCCCCTTCACCTGCAAAGACCAGGGAGCTACAGCGTGACCTTCGACCCTGTAACCGGCCGCTACCTGGTACGCGAACGCATCGGCAACCTTTTGGTGGGCGATGCCCGAAGCCTCAGCTTCCAGGAGTACCGCGATTGGGAGCGGAGCCGCAGCGTACGTCAATATTGGCGGGAGCGCACCACGGGGCAGAGCACGGGCAGCCTAGGCCGCGACGGCATGATGCCCAAGCTCATCACCCCGCCCAAAATCCTCGACAAACTTTTTGGTGGCGGTGCTATTGACATTCGTCCGCAAGGCTCCGCCGAGTTGCGGTTGGCGGGCAATATGAACTACATCGACAACCCCAACCTCACCATGCAGCAGCGTCGAATCGGCAACTTCGATTTCGACATGAACCTGCAAATGACTGTGGTGGGCTCGATTGGTGATAAACTGCGGTTCAACGGCAACCAGAACACCCAGGCTTTGTTCAATTTCGAAAACCAAATGAAGCTGAACTACACCGGGGAGGAAGATGAGATCGTCAAGAAACTCGAGCTAGGAAACGTGAACCTTCCCCTGCGGAGCGCGCTCATCCAAGGCAGCCAGAGCTTGTTTGGCATCAAAAGTGAAATGCAGTTTGGCCGCATGACTGTAACCACAGTGCTTTCGCAGCAGCGCGGACAGAACCAAAGTGTGGCCGTACAGGGTGGGGCACAGACCACCCGATTCGACATAACGGCCGACCAATACGACATGAACCGGCACTTTTTCTTGTCGAATTACTTCCGTGCCCAGTACAACCAAGCCATGTCGACCCTGCCTGTCATCCGGTCGAACATCATCGTTACCCGCACCGAAGTCTGGGTAACCAACCGCAACCAAATCAATGCCGACGTTCGCGATGTGGTTGGATTTATGGACCTGGCCGAAAATACGCCCCACAACCCCGCCATCACCAGTAATTTTATTGGTCCATACCCGGGTAATGGAGCCAACAACCTCTATGAGCAGCTTATTGCCCCCATCAATGCTGGGGCACGCCAAGCAGCGGATGTGCTGGATGTGCTTGAGAACAACCGGCCCTTCGACAGCCTGCGCAACGCTGCCGACTACGAGATCATTTTCGCGCGCAAGCTCGACCCCACGCAATATACCTTCCACCCGCTGCTGGGTTACATTTCGCTCAATAGTCCACTCAACAACGACGAGGTGCTCGCTGTGGCCTATGAATATACGGTGAACGGCGAGCTCTTCCGTGTGGGTGAGTTCTCTCAAGAGGTGCCTTCCACACAGGAGAACCCCACTGTGCTCTTCCTCAAGCTCCTAAAAGGCACCAACCTGCGCACCGACCTGCCCCTGTGGGACCTGATGATGAAGAACATCTATTCGCTCAATGCTTTCCAGTTGAGTCAGAAGGATTTCATCCTCAACATTGTGTACAACGACGTGCTCACGGGCAATAAGAACTTCCTCCCTGAGGGCAGCCTGGCTGGTCAACAGCTTATTCAGGCCTTGGGCATGGATCGGCTCAACACCCAACAAGAGCCCCAACCGGATGGTATATTCGATTTTGTGCCTGGCATTACGGTCGATGTGGCACGTGGTCGGGTCATTTTCCCCAAGATTGAACCCTTCGGGGATGATTTGAGGGCTGCTTTCGACGCCGCGGGCCCCACACCCCAGCCGATCAAAGACAAGTATGTGTTTAGTCAACTCTACGACAGCACCCGGGCCTGGGCACAGCAATTCCCTGAGCTGAACCGCTATCGATTAATTGGTCAGTATCAATCGGCCTCTGGCTCGGAAATCAGCTTGGGCGCCATGAACATCCCCCAAGGGTCGGTTACGGTTACTGCGGGCAGTAGACAGCTGTCTGAGGGCCAAGATTTCACGGTCGACTACACCTTGGGGCGGGTGCGCATCATCAACGCGGGGCTCCTGAGCTCGGGCGAACAGATTCGTGTGAATTTTGAAAATAACCCCTTGTTTCAGGCCACGGCGCGAACCCTGAGCGCCACGCGTTTCGACTACCGCCTCAACCGCAACGTGAACCTCGGGGGCATCTGGATGCACCTCAACGAGCGGCCCATCACCCCAAAAATAAACCAAGGGGAGGAACCCATCCGCAACAATGTCATCGGATTGGACGTGGCCGGACAAACGGAGAGTAAGTTGGTGACGCGGCTGGTGGATCTGCTGCCTGTGATTCGAACCAAAGAGGTGTCGAACATTCAGTTTAGTGGCGAATACGCCCGCCTCATGCCCGGTAATGCCCGCGCGATTGGGGAAAGTGGGGTATCGTACATCGACGATTTCGAGGCGGCTGAGTTTAATTATGACCTCAAGAGCTTCTCGAACTGGCAGCTCTCGAGTACTCCGAGCCGTTTTCCGGAATCGACCCGCCGCAATGACCTCAGCTATGGCTTTAACCGGGCGCGTTTGAACTGGTACAACATCGACCCGCTGTTTTTCCGCAACTCGCCCATCACCCCCGAACACCTGCGCGACGACCTCAATGCGAAATCGAACCACTACATGCGTGAGGTACTCGAACAGGAGGTGTTTCCCAATAAACAGCTGGCCAACAACCAGCCCCTCACCATCCCTACTTTTGATTTGGCCTACTATCCCCGTCAAAAAGGCCCCTATAACTACGACCTCGAGCCCACGGGTGTGTCGGCGGGCATGAATCTACTGGGCGAACTCAACAATCCCCGCTCGCGCTGGGGTGGCATTCAACGAAAAATTGAGACCAACGACTTTGAAGCGGCCAATATTGAGTTTATTGAATTCTGGATGCTCGACCCCTTCATCTACCAACCCAACCACAGCGGAGGGGAAATGTACATCAACCTGGGGACCGTATCGGAGGATGTGCTGCGCGACGGCCGCCGCTCGTTTGAAAATGGCCTCCCGCGCGCCGATGGCAGTGGACTCACCGACACCACCGCATGGGGCATCGTTCCTCGGCTGATCCCCTTGGTGAATGCCTTCGACAACAACCCCGCGTCGAGGGGATCACAAGATGTGGGGCTCGATGGACTATCCGACGAAGCCGAACGCGCGTTTTTCGGGGATTATGTAGCGCGGGTGGGACAAACCTTTGGTACCTCATCGCCTGCCTACAGCAAGGCCTTCGATGATGCATCGGGCGATAATTACCACCACTATCGGGGGAGTGACTACGACAGCCGTCAGCTTTCTGTTTTGCAGCGCTACCAACAGTTCAATGGCTTGGAGGGCAATTCTCCCACCGACCAACAATCGCCGGAACCTTATCCCACATCGGCTACGAATCTACCGAACACAGAAGACATCAACCTCGACAACACCCTCACCCAGGCGGAGGACTATTTCGAATACAAGATCAGCCTGCGGCCGGGTGATATGCAAATCGGGCGCAATTACATCAGCGATATTTATGAGGCGAATGTGCAGCTGCGCAACCGCACCACGGCACGGGTGAAGTGGTACCAATTTCGGGTGCCTGTTCAAAGCCCCGACCGGCGGGTGGGCAATGTCATCGACTTTAAATCGATCCGTTTCATGCGTATGTACCTCAATGGCTTTGAGGACAGTATATTTTGTCGGATGGCAACCCTTCAAATGGTGCGCACCGACTGGCGTCGCTTTCTTGGGGCGCTTCAAACACCGGGTGAATTTACCCCCATCGATGAAGATGGCACCTTGTTTTTGTTGTCGACCATCAACATCGAGGAAAACGGCAACCGCGTGCCGATTCCGTATGTGGTGCCCCCTGGTATTGAGCGGGTGCGCAATGTGTTCACCACCAATTTCCAACAGCTGAATGAACAGGCCATTCAGTTGCGGTACTGTGGACTTAAAGACGGTCAGGCCCGGGCTGCCTTCAAAAATACCCGCTTCGACATCCGCGCCTATAAACGCCTTGAGCTGTTTATCCACGCGGAGGGGGCCGAGCTGAACGATGGGGATGTGCATGCTTTTATCCGTTTGGGCAACGACTACACACAGAACTACTACGAATACGAGCAGCCTCTGACGGTTACCCCCTACGGCACCAATAATCCGGAAGCGATTTGGCCCAAGGCCAACAATTTCGATATTGCGTTTGCCGAGTTAAATGATGTGAAGCTGATGCGCAACCGTTCGGGCTGGCCCTTCAACGTGCCCTATACCGTCACCACGGCACGCGGGCATCGAATCACCGTGCTGGGCAATCCGAATCTGAGTAACGTACAAACAATCATGCTCGGGGTGCGCAACCCGGTGGCCGGCGCTGGGGGTACCGACGACGGCCGCCCCCGTTGTGGCGAGGTGTGGTTTAATGAGCTGCGCCTCACCGATTTCGACCAACGCGACGGCTGGGGCGCCACGGGAATGGTGAACATGCGCTTGGCCGACCTTGGTTCGTTGAACGTGACGGGCCTTCATAAGAGCATTGGCTTGGGTGCCGTCGACAGCAAGGTGGCCGACCGATCGCGCGATGCAGTGACCCAATATGACATCGCCACCAATATGGATCTGGGGAAGTTTTTCCCTCAAAAAATTGGCATGCGCATACCGATGTATTTTGGTTTTGGGGAGATTTATTCGAGGCCGGAATTCAACCCCATCGACGGCGATATCTTGATGACCAATCTTCTGGCTGATATCAGCGACAACACAGCGCGCGATTCGGCCATACGTTCAGCCGAGACCTATACCCTGCGCCGGTCCCTGAATTTCACGAATGTCCAAAAGGTTCGCCAGGCCGGAACTGGAATGGCTAAACCATGGGATCCATCGAATTTTACGGGCTCTTTTGCTTATTCGGAGCAGTATAACCGCACCCCTTTCATTGCCCTTAATTCCACCAAGACCTACCGAGGCAGCTTGGCCTACAACTTCATGGCGCAGCCGAAGAATGTGCAGCCTTTTGCCAAAATTGGCCTGTTTAAATCGAATTTCTTCTCCCTCTTGCGCGACTTCAACTTCTATTACCTCCCGCAAACCTTCAATGTGCGTACGGATATTGACCGCCTCTATCAGGTGACCCAGCTGCGGAATAATGCGGAGGGGGGAATTCCGATTCCGGCCACCTACAACAAGAACTTCACGTTCAATCGTTTCTACAATTCGCGCTTTGACCTCACCCGCTCGCTGCGTACGGAGTTCGACGCCAGCATGATCACCCGTATCGACGAGCCTTTTGGCCCGCTCGACACCGAGGAAAAACGCGATACGGTGCGCCAGAACTTCCGAAATCTGGGGCGACCCACACGCTACAACCAAAGCTTGAATTTCAACTACCAGGTGCCCATCAACAAGCTGCCCCTGCTCGATTTTCTGAACACCTCCTACCAGTACCAAACCACTTATGAATGGACGGCTGCACCCCTCGCCGCCGACAGCCTGGGGGCCACCATCCAAAACTCACGGGCCCAGCGGGTGAACATGAACCTGAACATGAATTCGCTTTATTTTAAGTGGAAATTGTTGAAGAAAATAGCACAAGACGAGCCTCTGCGCGACAAACCTAAGGAAGGGAGTAAGGCCGATTCCGCTTCTAAATCTCCTAAATCATTGCAGAAAAAGGATCAGTTTGGCGACGAAACGAGCGAAAAGGAACAGTTGAAAGCAGGCGATAAGGGGCGTAATGAACCCGAAAAACCCGATTACAGCTTCAATATACCCCGGCAACTCATTAAGATGATGCTGTCGTTGAAAACGGCCTCGCTGAACCTCAGCCTCAACGAGGGTACCGTCATCCCGGGCTTCAACCAAACCCCCCAGTATTTGGGCAACAATTTCGACCTGGATGCGCCCGGATTGCCCTTTGTTTTCGGCGACCAGCGCGACCTGAGGCCCACCATCATTAGCCGTCGCTGGCTCGCCACCGACACCAACCTCAATGCGCTTTATGTGAACACGCGCAACCTGAACCTGCAGGGACAGGCTACCTTGGAGCCGTTTAAGGACTTCCGCATTCAGGTGAACCTCACCAAAATGCAGAATTATCGCTTCCAACAGAACTTCAGGGCCGATGCCTTCGGCGATATCGTGCAACTGAACTCGCTCGAGTCGGGCGACTATTCCATTTCGGTGCTCACCTGGAAAACGATGTTCGACCGCCTCGAAATGGATCCCAATAAGCCCGAGTACCTGCAATCGGATGTGTTTAAGCAGTTTGAGGCCAACCGCTTGGCCGTGGCTGAACGACTCGCCGCCTTAAACCCCAATTCGGTAGGCCGCGGCTCCGTCGATAGTTTGTTCCCCGACGGCTATAGCCGCCGTTCGCTGGATGTCATTGTGCCGGCTTTCTACGCTGCCTACACGGGTGGCGATCCAACGCGGGCCGATTTGGGCTATTTCCCCCGCATACCCATGCCCAACTGGCGCCTCACCTACAATGGGCTGGTGCAGAAGCCTTGGGCGAAGAAGATTTTCCAGGTCTTCACCCTCAACCACAGCTACCGCTCCGTGTATTCGGTAAGCAATTTCACCACGAACCTGATCTACCGAGAACGGGATGGTGGTGCGTTTTCTCGCGATACGGTCATTACGCGCGATTTCTACCCCAAATACCAAGTGGCTCAGATCACGATATCGGAACAACTGGCGCCCTTAATTGGGGTGGATGCCACGCTCATCAACAACATCAGCTTTCGGGTAGAGTATAAGCAGACGCGCACGCTAACCCTCACGCTCATCAACGCACGCTTGAATGAAGCGCGCAACACCGAATTTACACTGGGCGCGGGCTACCGAATAACGCGCGCACAGCTGCCGTTCCTGATCAACGATAAGCAATTGGCTACACGCAACGACCTCAACATTCGCATGGACATCAACATTCGCAACAACACCAACCTGCTGCGCGATCTCGATGGTTCCGAGCCCCAACCTTCGGGCGGCGGACGAAACGTTTCGGTGAAACCAAGCATCGACTACATCCTAAACGATCGGATCAACATCCGTTTGTTCTATGATTATCTCCTGAATACTCCTTTCATTTCCACCACCTTTGCCAACCGACAAACCAGCGGCGGATTGCTCATCCGCTTCACCATCGCGAATTGAAAATATTTTAAACAGGTCAGTTTATACTTACCGGCTCATCAACACCGGTAGAATAAG
Organism: Bacteroidota bacterium; assembly: GCA_016868485.1. GTDB lineage: Bacteria > Bacteroidota > Bacteroidia > UBA7662 > UBA7662 > F1-60-MAGs140. Next base: position 546 of record VGGT01000086.1, on the reverse strand, counting down.
CAAAAATGCACTCAGGAGTCGGTAGGTTTACCGTCGTTGACATGAGAACGATGTCCTGGCTAGAGCTTGGTCATTCAACTGGGGCAGTCCGCATGGCTGATTTGTTCGAAGGTCAACCCATTGATGTTGATGATAAGCCTACCGATTTGGAATTTATTGTAGACAAGCTCATTATCGGTGGCTTTCCTACTTTGTTGAACAAAAATGCCCAACAGGCGGCTGATTTGAATCGTGGCTATATCGAGTTACTCGCGGAAGTAGACATGAGCGCGGTTTCAGGTGTTAAACGCGATCCCGTCAGGGTCAGATCGTTGCTGCGCGCACTTGCGCGAAACACTGCCACCCTAGCGGACATGACCGTATTGGAAAAGGATATCCGCATACATGAAAGCACGGGCATAACCCGCCCAACCATCTATGACTATTTAGATGCGCTGAACCGCTTGATGATCGTTGAAGATCAACCCGCATGGAACACGCATATTCGCTCTTCTTACGCCTTGCGAAAAGCCTCTAAAAGGCACTTTGCCGATGTTTCTTTAGACG
>VGGT01000085.1 GCA_016868485.1 Bacteroidota bacterium | reverse complement strand
TAGTACTGCGGTTTCAACCATATTACCCATTTCACGATCTGTTTCACTGATTGGCGAAAACAGGGCTGTCCGTTGCGATGGATTGGTTAGGTAGACTTTGAAGCTCGTTACTCGTTTTAGTCGTTTTGCGTTTATGTCAACTTTGTTTAATACTTTAATGAGGAACGCTGCTTCTAAGTATTCCAAGTATTTTTTCAGCGTGTCTTTTTGTATGCCACTTTCTTTGCTCATTGTTTCATAGGAAAATTCATTTCCTGTGTTATATGCTATGTACGTGAAAAAACGATTGAGCTCTTGCACATCTTTAATACCATATAAACCGGGTAGGTCTCTCAATAAAACTTTATCTACAATGTCGTTTTTGACATACCGTCCCATATCACTTTGGATCTGATTACTTAAAACAACTTCTGGGTAACCTCCAAAATTCAGGTAATGCACAAACTCTTTGTTTAATGCCTTGATGTCATGTGTCAAACTGTATGGTCTTGGATTTTCTCCATAGATAATATTGCCGTCATATATTAGATGATTCATCTCTTTTAGATGAATGTCCTCTTGAAATGTAAAAGAGCAAATTCTGCATTTGTGTTCGTTCTAATTGGCGAGGTTGTATCAGCCCATTATTCATTGGAGGAAATCCCGGAAGAAATCCAGAAATGAAGTGAGATCTCTTTGGCTCATTCCTGGCTCACTTTCATATTGGTTTGCCTCTAAAACGAGCCCCTAATCTGAACCGCTTGGTTCATTTGACTTCGATTCCGGACAAAGCACCTCACGAAGTAAAACCACCCCCTTAAGAAACTGCAGAGCCGACGTCTGAAGTTGCATTCCCTCATAAGTTGCACATTCCTTGTGGCTGTTGATAGGCTAACGGAAACATCACACCCAAAAGATTTTTAACTTTGCGAATAAATGCTTCAAATTTCGTCGATAGGCCAAGCTATTGGTTGCGCCATACTTACTAAAAGCGCCATACCGTGTATAAGCGCCTTACCAAGTGAATACGCCATTAATTTGATCAAATAATATGAAAATCGTTCATCATTCGGCTTGTTTATTCCTTGTTCTTTCGGCACTCAATCTCGGATCGGTGCGGGCACAGATGAAGGATGCGGAAGGTAATCAATACCCTACAAAAGTGATCGGTGCGCTCGAATGGACAACTGAAAATCTAAAATCAACCCGGTTTCGCAATGGCGAACCCATACCGGTGGTCCGCGCGCGCCCGGCATGGGCCAGCTCCAACGCTGCGGCAAGGATTGCCCCCGATAGCGCTGAATCGAGGGTTGCGCTCATGGGCTATCTGTACAATTGGCACGCGGTAAACGACCCCAGAGGAATATGTCCGACAGGCTGGCGCGTACCTACGCATGATGAATGGTCGGCGGTGACGCAATTTTTGGGAGGTGAAAAAACCGCTGGCACCACACTAAAAACGAGCACGGGCTGGACTCATGGTTTTCCAGGAAACAACGCATCGGGTTTCAATGGACGCCCCGCTGGTTTTCGTGCGGCGGATGGATCATTTGGCGGGATCGGAGGCTATGGATACTGGTGGAGCGCCACAGCCAGCAACATCAATGGCGCATGGGGCCGATTTGTCGACTACAATCAAGAAGGGATTTTCATGATGGATGGCTACAAGAAAAGTGCATTTTCCGTACGCTGTGTTCGCAGGCCGACTACGAAGTAATTCGAGAAGAAGAAACACGCTACATACAGTGATGGCGTCCATGAGCGCCTCAAAAAAGCTAGTCAAATAAGGGTTAAGGTAAGGTCACTAAAGCTAGGTAAGGTTATTAAAACTAACTAAGGTCACTAAAGCTAGGTAAGGTTATTAAAACTAACTAAGGTCACTAAACCTAAATCCGGTCCTGCGATCGGGCTTAGAACAACTTAAATCCGGCGGTGATCATCCATGTGCCTGGCGTGCCGTCGGTTTGAAATGTTTGTCCACCAATGGTAAACTCTGGGGCGAAATCCGTAAGTGGTGACTGGTAACGTAAATCCAGCACCAAATTGCCCAGATCCAATCCGACCCCCGCCATTCCGCTGATTTCCGACTTACGGAAATTATGTTCGAAAGAGGTGGCATTCACGGCATCTCGCAGTTTGAGTTGGGATAAATTATTGAATGACGGTCCAGCCTGCATTCGAAAGATCTTGAAGAAGCGGATGCCAATAACCACAGGAATCGATACCCTACGTACATCTAAATTCAACACCTGTGCAGCGCCACCTGGCTGGTTCACCAGCTGCAATGAGGAAGCTGCACTGCTGAACAACAACTCAGGTTGAAGACTAAGGCGGCGCGACTGCAATCGCATATATAGGCCGCCATGATAACTGAGCGTAGGGTCGCTCTTGATGGCCCCAAATGGATTTGGCGTACTTGCTGCATCGAATAAAGACTCAGATGCCACACCAATACGCGGTCCCAATTGAAAAACAGGAGTCTTTTGAGCGGATGCCATTTGCCCAAAGCCCAATATACAAACCGTCAGAACAAAGGAAAAACTAAAATTTTTCATAACAATATTTTTTACAAAAATACACAACCCGACTCAAAAAAAGAGGGGGGCCGAAGCCCCCCTCATCTTACCGGAAAGAAATGGCTTAGCGAATTACTAAACGCTTAGTTTCCACATTATTGCCCGTGCGTACTTGAACGAAGTAAACGCCATGGGGCTGGTTCGACAAATTCATCGAAGTAGCGGTAGAAATTGGTACAACACGACGAACTTCACGACCAATGACGTCGGAAATCAGAATTTCGTCGGCCAGTTGAACCGTTTGAACCTCAAACAAACCACTGCTTGGGTTCGGATATACGCTGAATTGAGCGGCAGGTGTAGACACCAAACGAGGGCCACGCAAGCCGAATCCAGACAAGGTTTCAGCCCAAGAGTTAGCCAGCTCGGTGAGGCTACCCACTTCGAGTGCACCGGCTACAAGGCCTTTTGCTGAAACGCGGAAGACGGGTGCACCAGCAGCTACATTCCACTGACTTAAAGTATGCCAAGCGATGCGAAGCTCATTGCCTTTTTGGTGGAACACCACATCCTGTGCAGATGGACCCGTAGAAACTACTGAGGTTACCTCCATGCCAGCAGGCAGGGCCAAGTTGATGGTGGCAGCCCCCAATGACATGTTCTGCTCGCTGTATAAGTTGAAATCGTATCCAGTTGCAGACGTATGCACAACACCCTGCTCATCCATGGATGAGAACGATTCACGCAAATTCACGTTTGGTGTACCACTACCGTTAACGTCACCTGTACACAAGGCCTTAACGTTCGAGGTCACTGTATTGTCATTCACCGTAATGCTCGGATTACCATATCTCCAGTTTCCAGCAGTGAAGGAAGCAATTTGTTGCGCTACACGGCGAGAAATTTGAAGAGCGTCAGTAGAAGTAACAGAGTTAGACGCGTTCACGTCCGCGGCTGTTAAACGAATGCCAGACAACAAGGCTACTTGCGCAGTGTGGCGAGATACCTGTAGGGCGTCGGTAGAACTGACACCAGACCAAGGCTTATTTGTGCTGAAGCTCAGGCTGTAGGACCCATTGGGAACGTTGCTGAAGCTAAATCCGCCCGTAGAAGAAGTGGTTACCGATGCTACGGTAGCGCCTGCCGAAACCAAATTCACCGTTGTGTTGGTCATGGGCGTAGAAGCAGTGTTGTCGTAGGTGAGCGTACCATTGACAGCACCTGCAAAACCGGTTGTGCAACCACCAAACAAATAGGCGGGCAGGACGGTATCGGCCGTGAGGTTGTGCCCGCGGTTACCACCATTGAAACATGGGCCTGATGAAGGCTCGTCTTGACCCCATGAATCACCATTGATAAACTTATAATTCATTGAATAGCCATCGGCCAATGTAGTATCGAAGTAGTAGATATTGGCATTGGAGGCCGACTGGATCATGCGTGTAGCGGCGGGATTCCATCCTTGGAAGTTACCTGCCACACCAACACCTGCCGAGTGGATGGTCTGACCAGCCATATTCACTTGAATGCGCACCGTGCGGTTTACAATGGGTGTACCCGCAGTATTGCAACTACCATACAAGTAAGCAGGAAGTATTGTATCACCAACAACCGTCAAATAGCGGTTATACCCACCAAATCCATTGTCAAGACCACATGCGGCTGGAACTGACTCGTCAGATCCCCAAGCATTACCATTTACATATTTGAACTGGAAGCTTACGCCTTGTTGAATTTGTGTTGTGTAGGTGTAGATGGATGGATTAGTTGCACTTGGGCTCATCGGCGTACCGCCAGGATTCCAACCTTGGAATCCACCAGCTACGTGAACACCCAATGGAGACACCGTAAGACCAGTCATATCGACTTGGAACGTAACCGAACGGGGCAAACCTGGAGGTGTATTGTCGCAACGACCATAAACCACCAAGCCTAAGGTTGTGTCATTCTCCACAGCAAGGTGGCGGTTACCACCAGGATTGGCACAGGATAATCCTCCGATTCCTTCCCAACCACCCAAACCATTCACAAACTTGTATTCAATATTAGAACCCTGAGGGATTTTGGCAGTAAATACCCAAACATTTGGATTGCTGGGATCAACAGACATCGGAGAATTGGCAGGAGTCCAACCCTGGAAGTTACCCGCCACGTGCATACCCGCTGGATCTACCGCTTGGTTGGTCATGTTCACACGGAAGGTGACGTTGCGCTCACGCTGAAGCACCTTCATGATGCGGGGCTGAATGTACTGTTGAATGGTATCAATAAAAGTAAGGCCCTGGGTTTGACTCATATTGGGGTTGCCAATCTTGCCTTGTGCATGCAGAGAAGCAGCACTGTATGTACCGCCCGTTTGAGCGTTTACAGCGGCCACATACTGAACCAGGGTAGCGGAATCCCACCATGTCCAAGGGTCTGTCTCATTGGAGAAAATACCCATAGCTGGGTGGTTGCGAATTGGACGAACAATGGGGAACAATCCTTCGCCGCTTCCCACATTAATCTGGTCGTTGGGAGCAGGGTAAATGTATGGGATGGTTTGGTTGTACCATGAGCGGGCCTGATTCGAAACAGGATCAGTGATCATTGATGCACTGCCAAATGCCGCATTATTACCCAAACGGTTGGCACGATCAATGAAAATGCCCGCGCCCTGTACCTCAACTACGTTACCCATTGTAGTGGGTACCACAACAATACCATTACGGTATGGAGCAAAAGGATCGCGAACTGAATGGAAAGAAATCATGGGTGCGTCACCGGCTTCGAGCCATGTGGTGTCAGCCAAGGCTCCTCCCGCGTTGATGCTCATCTTAACAGAAGAAGAATAACCAACGTGGTTGTTGCGGTTTAAAAGACCATTAAAGCCTTGTAGGTTACCTACAACGTTGGTATCAACAACCGATGCACCATTGGGCAACTGAAACTTCGGCATGGCAATTTCTGAGTGCTTGTCCATGGTTACGTAGGCCAAAGCGACATAACCACCCGAGCCTTGTCCGTAAAGCACGATATCGTCTGGATTGATTTTATACGGATTTCCGCTTTCAACCACTGACTTGCGCATGAAACGAACGGCACACTTGATGTCGTTGATGGCCCGATACACGGCATTCAATAGTTGAGCACGGCGCTCCAACTCCGTTGCAGCAAGAGGGTTCCACCCCACACGATAGGCAGGGGCAATGACCACATACCCGCGCTTGGCCCACTGCTTGCACAGGTTAACCGCAGCACTATCATTGATCGAGCCGCCGATACCGCCGTTGATCACCGGTGGCAAGAAGTTGCCGGTGTGGATGTACACAATCACCGGACGGTCTGTGCGCGAATCAACCGTTTGATCGGGCTGATAAACACGCATATTCAAATCCAACACAGGATAGGTCGTGGTGGGTGGGAAAAAATGGTGGTTTTGGCCGTACACTACATTGTTGGTGACGGTCAGTTGGGCGTCATTGAACATTTCATTGACGTACCTGAGCTGAGCCGAAGCATTGCCACCACCCAGTAGCAACACAAGCATGATCAGCGCAAGGAATTTGGAAAATACACGCATAAGATAAATTTTGGGTTTTGTGAAAGATTTTAAAATGAAGGCCTAAATTAAGAGGGATTTAGAAATAAAAAAAAAATTTGCTTAAAAATTTCATAAAATAATTGTTGTGCCTATATTTCGCCTCCAATTAATCTTTGCAAACACTCATGTATCATGCCCACATGCCTGTATTTGCAATTCATTAATAAACGAACATTTCACAACAAACCCATCAACTCTTTTAATATGCCATTGAATCGTTACGCAAAATTTCTGATGTTTTCCTGTTGGTGCATCACCCTGTTGTTTTCCGCGGGTTTGAATGCCCAAAGCACAGGCAGTTTAACCGGGCAGGTGCTCGATGCATCCCAAATGCCCGTACCTGGGGCGGCTGTTACCCTCAAAGGCACCACAACGGGCTCGGTAACCGACGCCGCGGGCCGCTATTCCATTGCTGGAATCGCTCCGGGCACAATTACCGTTCAGGCATCCTTTCTGGGCTATGTCACCGCCACCTCCTCCACCAAGATCACCGCTGGCACCCGATCTGTCCTGAATTTTGTTTTAACAGAAGATGTAAAAATGCTGGGCGAAGCGGTGGTGGTGGGATATGGTACCACACAATCACGCGATCTCACCGGTGCCGTCAGCGCAATTCCTTCTAAAAACTTCCAACAGGGCAATTTTGCCACACCTGAACAAATGGTGGTGGGCAAGACACCTGGCGTACGCATCACGCAAAACAGTGGTTTGCCTGGTGGCGGGAGCGTTATCCGAATCCGGGGTGGATCCTCGCTCAATGCGAGCAATGATCCGCTGATCGTGATCGACGGCGTTCCGGTCGACAACGGTGGTATTGCGGGCGCGGCCAATCCCCTGGCCCTCATCAACCCAGAAGATATTGAGAGTTTTACTGTACTCAAGGATGCATCAGCAGCTGCGATTTATGGATCAAGGGCCGCCAACGGGGTAATCCTGATTACTACGAAAAGGGCCGCTTCGGGCAAATTTTCGATCGAATTGAGCACCAATTCGTCGGCCAAGCAGATTATTCGAGGCATAGGAGTTCTCGATACATCGAAGCTCAATCCCATCATAAGAGAAAAAGGCAGCAATCGTCAAAAACAAATCCTTAGTAATGGTATCGCGGATTCTTCTGGTTTGGCTCAAACAGATTGGCAAGAGGAAATATATCAATTAGCCCTCATTAATGATATTAATCTCACTGTAAATGGTGGCACGCCTCAGGTTCCTTTCAGGTTTGGAATTGAACGCTACGATGAACAAGGAAATTTGCGGACTGGGAAACTTGATCGAACAGGCTTTACACTTAACATGACTCCTAAGCTTCTTAATAATCATTTGAAGGTTGACCTAAATGGTAAATATTTTTTAATAAATAATATCTTCGCAGACGGGGGCGCCATAGGTTCGGCGGTCACTTTTGATCCAAATAGACCCGTTCGTCGAGACACTTCTGCCTACAACGGATATTTTGAATGGGCAAATAGTACGCGTCCACTGGACCTCTCTGCAAGAAACCCCGTAGGCTTGTTAGAGCAAAAGTCAGATCACAGCTGGGTCGCGCGCTCCATAGCTAACGTATTACTTGATTTCAATATGCCCGGTCTTAAAGATCTGCACCTCTTTTTGAATTTGGGGGGTGATTTCTCGAGCAGTTCGGGTACGGTTTTCATC
>VGGT01000084.1 GCA_016868485.1 Bacteroidota bacterium | reverse complement strand
TCATCAACGGAGTATTTCATTGATGGTATTCGTGTTCGGGGAACAACCAACTTACCCAACGCCGCGATCGAACAAACTACAGTCATTACGGGTGGTATTCCTGCCCAATATGGGGATGCCACCGGTGGGATCATCAACATCACTACCCGCGGCCCTTCAGGTCAATTCTATGGTGGGGCTGAGGTTTTGAGTTCATTTAAAGTTTTAGAGCCCTATGGATACAATTTGTATGCGCTTAACTTTTCTGGTCCACTGGCTAAGTCCAAAGACCGCTCCGTTTTGGGATATTTTCTATCGGCAGAGTACGAAACACAAGTCGATCCTCGGCCGTCTGCCGTCGGTGTTTGGTCGCTGAAGCCCGAAGTTCTCGATTCAATCAGCAAAAATCCGTACAGAGCCTCCATTTTTGGAAGCGGGGTAAACCGCAACTCAGAATTTGTGACGCGCGATGATATGGTTTCGGGCCAGATTCGCCCCAATGCCAACCGCGATCGTTTATCGGTTGCAGGAAAAATTGATTTCCAGCCTACACCCTTGATCGGATTCACTGTAGGCGGTAATTATGATTATGTGGATTTTCGCAACTACAGCCGTGCGAACCTGTTGTTTAGTCCAAACAACATGGGCTTTAACACAGAGACCACAACCCGTATGTATGCGCGCTACAAGCAGAACTTTGCATCCTCCCAAGATGCAACCATCAAAAACGCTTATTATACATTGCAGTTCGATTACACCAATTCAGGGACTACCCAAGATGGTGGTGGTGCGTTGGGAAGGAATCCCTTTAGCTACGGACATATTGGTAAGTTCGACTACAGCCAATTACCTATTTTTCAGAGTGGTTCATTTGTGGATTCGGCATCCGGCCTACCGGTGCGCTACGATGATGTGCAGATCCTTCAGGGATTTGGTGATCGCAATCTTCGTTTTACACCAAGCACCATCGACCCAGGTCTCTCGGTCTGGGGTACAAGCTTTTTCAATGTGCTCAATGCCACTGAATTCAACAGCCTGAGCGACGTTCGCTTGTTCGGCGGCTTGGTGAATGGTCTGCGTCCAGGCTCAGCTTACGGTATTTGGCAAGATCCAGGTCGTCAATTTGGGGGTTATAGCTACTCGAACAACGATTTGTTCCGCTTCACTGGATTTTTCTCGGCAGATATTGGCAAGCATGCACTCAAATTCGGTTTTGAGTATGACCAGCGCATCGATCGTGGCTATTCAGTGAGTGCCTATGCCGGTGGTATTGGTTTGTGGGGGATTGCCAGGGCATTAACAAACCGACACATTCTCGAATTAGATTTGGATAACCCATTGATCGATCGTGATGAATTTGGCTTCATGTTGGGTGATACGGTTCGCTACAACAGGCTCTACAATGCGGCCAATCAATCGACCTTCGACCGCAATCTTCGTCGTTCTTTGGGCTATGCAGACAACGACTTGCGATTCATCAATGTCGACAATTTGGATCCTGATCAACTGAAGCTGAGTTTCTTCTCTGCTGAGGAGTTGTTGAATCAAGGCAACTCTTTCGTGTCGTATAATGGTTATGACTACCTCGGAAATCGTCTGGCCAAAAACCCTGGCTTCCTGGATTTCTTCAACGACCGAATCAACCGTCCGATCCCCGCATTTCAACCTATATATATGGCTGGATTTATTGAGGATAAGTTTGCCTTCGATGACCTCGTATTTCGTGTAGGTGTGCGGGTTGACCGTTTCGATGCCAATCAACCTGTTTTGGCCGACCGCTTCCTGCTTTATCCGGCGAGAACTTTGGCCGAGGTTGATGGTGCGCTCAATTCGTCGGGTGCTCATCCCAGCATTGTGCCCACCAATGCTGTTGTGTATGTCAATGACCTCAACACTCCGAACCCTACAATTTTAGGTTATCGTTCGGGTGTACAGTGGTACACAGCCCAAGGTACTGAAGTGCGAAATGCTTCAGGAATTGCAGCTGCCTCTGCGTCGGGAAGGGTGACTCCATATCTGCGGGATACCAAGCAAAATGAAGTGCGGGCCGATGCCTTTGTAGACTACACGCCGCAAATTAATTTCATGCCCCGCGTGGCGTTTTCATTCCCTATTTCCGATGAGGCTCAGTTTTTTGCCCATTACGACGTCTTGACCCAGCGCCCCAGTGATTTCTTCCGTTTCGATCCACGGCAGTATTTCTATTTACAACAAATAGGAGGAACCATCAACAACCCCGACCTCAAACCCGAGCGCACAATCGACTATCAATTGGGTTTCAAGCAGCGTCTGAATAAAACTTCTGCCCTCACCATCAGTGCCTTCTATCGTGAGTTGCGCAATATGATCCAAATCATCAATGTTCCCTTTGCCTTTCCATTGGATTACCGCACGTATGGGAATATTGACTTCGGAACGGTTAAAGGCTTAACCTTGAGCTATGACCTCCGCAGAACGGGCAATGTGCGCATCAATGCAAGCTATACGCTGCAGTTTGCGGATGGAACAGGATCAGCGCCCGAACAGGCTACCAATATTATTCAAGCGGGTATCGACAACCTGCGTACGCCCATTCCGCTGGATTTTGATGCGCGGCATCGCTTGGTGGGGACGCTCGATTTCCGCTTTGGTGAAGGGAAAGACTACAGTGGCCCGCGTATCGCCGGATTCGGTTTGCTCGAAGGAATTGGCTTTAATTTGGTTGCCAATGCCATTTCTGGCACACCATTTTCTAGGCAGACCATTCCCACGCCTGATGGAGCAGTGGTGGGTGGACTCCAGGGTAGGACGACTTTGAAAGGCGGGATCAATGGTTCTAGACTTCCATGGCAGTTCCGTATGAATTTGCGGGTCGACAAGGACATTAATTTCAAGATGGGTTCCGACCGCAACGACAAGCCAAGGGAGGCAACCGTGAATGTGTTTCTTCAGGTCTTGAATCTATTCAACAACATGAACGTGATCAATGTATATCAGTTCACTGGGGATCCCTTGGATGATGGATATCTCACCAGTGATCTGGGCCGCCAGCAAGCACAGGGTGTTCTCAACCAACAAGCATTCCTGGATTTGTATCGGGCATCTATGGATGCTCCGGGCAATTTCAGTATTCCACGTCGTACCCGTTTAGGCGTTCGCTTTAACTTCTAAGTAATGATGATCAACATGAATATTTTTAAGCATATGAAGAAAATTGGCTTAGCACTTCTGTTCATTGGTGGACTGTTTACAACGGTCCAGGCGCGGGAGGATCTTTCCGTAGGCCGGAGAACCGATCAAAATAACCGGAATTTCATAGCACGCTTGGCGTCCACCTGTACGCCACCTTCCGCTAAAATCAACCTCGACATTAACAATGTTCGCACCATGATCTTGCGGGGGAATGATATGTGGTGGGATTTGGCCAGTAATCCGCGCTACGAAATTCCAAAACTTGATGATCCCAGTTTGCCAAAAAAGCATTCTTTATTTGCTGGTTCGGTTTGGGTGGGTGGAATAGATGCTGTGGGTACGCTAAAAGTGGCCGCACAGACCTATCGTCAAACGTCTGTACTCGGCGTGGGCTGGTGGGCAGGTCCATTGACCCTCGACTCGGCAACCATCTCGAAAGCGGAGTGCGATCGTTGGGATACCCACTGGAAGGTTGAACGCAAGCAGATCCAGGATCACATAGCGGGTATTGAATCAGGCGACCCGAATTATGTGGTTCCTGATGCCATTCGCAATTGGCCTGCAAGTGGTGATGTCACGCTGCTTCAAGACCCCAAATTAGCGCCGTTCGTTGACGTTGATGCGGATGACATCTACAACCCGAGTGCGGGTGATTATCCATTTATTTATGGCGACCAATCCATATGGTTTGTAACCAACGATAAAGGTAATGCACCTGGTTCGGGTGGCACACCGATTGGTATGGAAATCCAAACCCAGGCATTTGGATACCGTTCCAATGATGAATTGAACAACATGACCTTCTATTCGAATAAAATCATCAACAGGTCATCCATCACCCTTAATAATTGTTTTATGGCTCAGTGGGTCGATCCAGACCTGGGCCAGGCCACTGATGACTTTGTGGGCTGTGACGTGCCTCGTGGTTTGGGAATTTGTTACAATGGAGATGATGATGATGAGGGAATACAAGGGTATGGTGTTAATCCCCCTTCCATCGGAATTGACTTTTTTGAAGGCCCATTTTCAGACTTGAACGATAGTATAGATAATGATCGTGATGGCACAGTGGATGAAATCGCCGCAACGGGATGTGATCCAGAGCCAAGAACCGAGCGCATCATTATGGCCAAGTTTCTGTACTTCAACAATGACGGAACGCCCATCGGAAATCCTTCTACTGCTGAGCATGCGTATAACTACATGATTGGAAAATGGAAGGACAACAGTCAGATGGTTTATGGTGGTACGGGTTATCCGGGTTCTGTCGGTGCAACCACGACTCCTGCTGGATTGATGTTCCCTGGCGCTTCAGATCGTGCCTATGGTTGGTCGATTGGTGGTTCGGTTCAAGAACCGATCGCTCCACCCTTCGATTGGGATGAAAACAATCCTGGACCAGGTGCTCAAGCGAATGTTCCGGCCGACCGTCGGTTTGTTCAGTCTGCAGGTCCGTTCACCTTAGTGCCAGGCGCTGTGAATTACATCACCATAGGGGTGGTTTGGGCGCGTGCCTCCTCAGGAGGTGCAAGGGGCTCCTTCAACCAATTGCTGAGGGCAGATTCCAAGGCCCAGGCATTGTTCGACGCCTGTTTCAAGACCATCGATGGCCCCGATGCTCCGGATGTTTCCATTACCGAATTGGATCAGGAGTTAATTCTTAGTTTCTCCTACCGCCCCACCAGCAACAATTACAATCTTGGGTACCGTGAAATTGACCCGGTCATCCAGGCTTTGAATCGTGATTTACCGGCCGGAACCCCCCTATATGATTCGGTGTATAAATTTGAAGGCTTTAAGGTTTATCAGTTGTCGGCCTCCAATGTCTCTACCGGTGAGTTGGATGACCCCAATCGCGCACGCCTCTTGTACCAAGGAGATATGAACAATGGTGTATCGAGAATCATCAATTGGAATTATGATTTGGATATGGAGCAATCTGTCCCTTTCATTGCTGTGGATGGCGCCAATGAGGGTGTTCGGATGACATTGCGGGTCACCCGCGATTTGTTTGCCGAGGGCAGTGATCGTTTGGTGAACTTCAAACGATACTACTATCTTGTTGTGGCTTATGCCTACAACCAATATCAAGAATTTGATCCCGTTGCGCTGACAGGTCAACAGCGTCCGTATTTGGCTGGACGTAATAACGTCTCGACCTACACGGGCATTCCTCATAAGTGGGAGCCAACATTTAATGGCTTGATATTGAATTCTGCCTATGGTGATGGCCCAGAGATCACCCAATTGGAAGGTCGTGGTAATGGTGGTAGAAACCTTGAACTCACGGATGAGACGCTTGTTGAAATTTTAAACAATGGATACGCGGTAGCGCCTAAGTTTGAGAAGAGTTTTGGCCCCATCGACATTAAGGTCATTGATCCTACCTTGGTACCGCGTGCAAAAATGCAATTGGCCATGTACAAGGGAACACCGAGTGGTACTGCGGCTGTGGATAACAGTGCCCGGTGGTATATTTTGTACAACAACGACACCATATTCTCGGACACCACCATTGCATTGGCTAATGAGCAGATTCTGGGTTATTACGAGTCAACCGCCATTTTCCGTCGTTTGGGATTGAGTGCGACCATCCGGAATGTCGCTCCTCCAGGAGATGCAGCAGTCCTTGAAACGGGTAATGGTTTGATTACATCCGGCTATCGTTTTTCTGAGCCATCGCGTGAGTGGATGTTTGGTTTGCCTGATGGATTTGGCTTGTTCGATTGGATTAAAGCGGGTCCAGCTAATGTTGGAGGGGGCGATGGGTTTATCGTTGATGGTGATCCGAAGCGGGCTTATGAGGGGGTTGTACGTATGACCATTCCAGGAACGGATGTGCAAGGAGGAACTTGGTCGCCCATGCGTTTTGCGATGCCTTCGGCCATCACGCCTGGGGTTTTTGTGGATGATATTCCGCAAGCCACGCCTTTCCGTTTGGCCGCTCGTTTAGATAGCTTGAAGAGTGTTGACATTTTCATCACCCCTGATAAATCGAAATGGACACGCTGTGTTGTCTTGGAAATGTGTGAAGCCAGTGCCGAAGCACAAGGGGGGCGTCGCAGAAATCACATTCGTGATGCAGCCTCAGTGGATCAGGACGGCAACGTTGACGCCAACGAAAGCCGTCGTGGTTTGGGCTGGTTCCCAGGTTACGCCATTAGTCTGGAAACGGGCGTACGTTTGAACATGGCCTTTGGTGAGGATAGCCGCGCTTCCCTTTCTAATGGGCGCGACATGATTTGGAACCCAAATGATACTTTATTTGGTGATGTTGGATTGGGTCAACCCCAAATTACCATGGGGGGTAAGCATTTTATCTATGTTTTTGGCTCGCGATACGATACGGCTAATTATGTTTATAACCAATTGGCAGGCCCTGGGGTGAATGTCAATAATCTCGGTAATAGCTTATTGCGCAACGTATACCGAGAGGTGTTGTGGACATCCATTCCGCTGTTGTCTCCCGGAAAGCGGCTACTCGACAACGAGGTGAAGTTCAGCATTCGTGTGAATAACTCGTACGGTAAGTTCTTAGCACCCAATGTTCAGGCCATCAACGCGGGGAATCCTCGCTATGAGTTCGACTTAACAGATTTGGCTCCAATTAAGAATGATTTGCCTACTGCCCAGAAGGCCCTCGATCTCATCAGGGTAGTGCCCAATCCTTATTACGGCGCATCACGTTATGAGACGAGCCAGATCGATAATCGGGTTCGGATCACGAACCTGCCGATCCAATGCGTGATTAAGATCTATACCTTAAATGGCACCCTGATTCGTACCCTGAGAAAGGACGATGCCAGCACATTTGTTGACTGGGATCTATTGAATCAGGAGCGCATTCCAATTGCCAGTGGCATGTATTTGCTTCATGTGAATGCACCGGGCATTGGTGAGAAAGTGGTGAAGTGGTTTGGGGTTACCCGTCCTATCGACTTAGATACATTCTAAAAGACCGTCTATTTATGAAACTGATGAATATTTCAAGATTTTTCTTGTGTTTCGGTATGGGGGCTTTGCTCAGCACACCTGTTTGGGCTGGTAACCCTGATCGTAGGGGACAAGCGGGCGCCACCGAACTACTGATCATGCCCTGGGCCAGAAGTTCCGGTTGGGTGGGCGTAAATTCTTCTTGCATCCGAGGTATAGAAGCGGAGCGCATGAACATTGCGGGGTTGGCTTTTACCCAGAAAACGGAGCTGAATTTTGCGCGCACGACCTGGTTGAGTGGTAGTGATGTGTATGTTAATGGTTTTGGTTTGGCTCAGCGCATCAATGAGTCGAGTGTGTTGGGCATATCGGTGATGTCACTTGATGTGGGTGCTGTTGATATTACAACGGTCGAAAGTCCGGATGGAGGTTTGGGTACGTTCAAGCCTTCTTTCTCGAATATTGGATTGTCTTATGCGAAGTCTTTTTCGGATCGGATCCATGGAGGTGTCACGCTGCGGATTATCTCTCAAAGTATATCCGACGTGTCTGCGCAAGGCGTGGCTTTCGATGCGGGGATCCAATATGTTTCTGGACGAAAGGAAGAAATGAAATTCGGCATAGCCCTCCGAAACGTGGGCACCCCTATGGTTTTTGGTGGTGATGGTTTA
>VGGT01000083.1 GCA_016868485.1 Bacteroidota bacterium | reverse complement strand
GGAATTGGTGGTTCGCGATATGTCGGGTCGTGAGGTGCTGCGCAGCCTTCCTGTTGCGGGCACGACAGAGCTTGATCTGTCTGCACAGCGCGATGGAGTCTACATGCTTGAGGTTCGCCTCAGCGACCGCACAGAGCAAATCCGCCTGGTGCTCCGTCGCTAGTCGATAATAAATTCAATGGCTAAAACCGCCCCGCATACAATTGTGGGGCGGTTTTGTTTTAGATCACCGACTGCCACCGAAAAAAAAACATGTCCCTGTAATGCTTTTCAAATTTTCTTATTAATTTTCCGAAAATTTTAAATAAAACTATGCACATGAAAACCTTTACATTTCTTATGCGTCGGGTTCCGGGTGAGCTGCGGCGATACGTTTTGGGTTTATTCTTGACGTTGTGTTCAACAACGGCAATGGCTCAAACAGTGTTGATCGACCCTGCTGGTGGCGGGGGCTTCGAGTTGGGTTCAACTTTTGCCGACAACGGTTGGAGTGAATCTAGTGGAGCCAACAACCCGTGGTATTTGGGCACCCCTGCCAATGTAACGGCACCTCAAAGCAACAGAGTGGCCTTTATATCCAATGACGCCGGTACAACCAATGCCTACACCAATACAGCAACCGCCAGTAACTTTTTCTGGCGCGATGTAACGGTACCAGCGGGAGAGACAAAAATTACACTGTCCTTTAATTGGCGGAATGTAGGTGAGTCGAGTTGGGATATTCTTCAGGTTTTTTCAGCGCCCACCTCCGTAACACCCCTGGGGAGCACAACATACCCCGGTTCTGGCACGGCCATTATACCCACAGCAATTGCGGGGGCAACGGTATTAGGATCTATGCAATCTGCGGCCACTACCGTAAGCACAGCAACCCTCTTTTTGCCTGCTTCTTTGGCCGGGACTACCTTTCGATTGATTTTTTATTGGAAAAATGATGGCTCTTTAGGTTCGAATCCCCCTGCGTCCGTAGATAATATCTCATTGATCTCCGCCATTCCGGGCAACTTTGTTTCCATCGCTTCAGGTGATTGGGGCGCTGCCTCTACTTGGGATTTGAATCAGGTGCCGACTGCCCAAGACAATGCTACGGTTTCAGTGGGACACACTGTTACGGTAAACGCCACCAATCAGTCGATTAATAACCTTTTGGTTGATGGCATTCTCACTTACGGTACCGGTGCGAGTCAATTCGATGTTGTCGGCAACCTAACTATTGCTCAAGGTGGTGCTTTGGCTGGCTATCAGGCCGCAATTGGAAAGACCTTAAGGGTAGCCGGAAATATCGTAAATGATGGCAATTTAGATTTGTCGGTTGGTACCACAACGGCTGGTAATCTTACGCTGTTTGGCTCTGCTGTTCAAACGATCGGTGGCGCAGGAACATGGGGCGGATCCACTACCCCTAATGTCATTAGAAATATCACCTGTTCTAACACCTCAACAGCACGCCCGAACATTATTTGGAATGTTAATAATATAAACGTAGCCAATGCCCTCAATTTAACAGGAGCGCGCGTACTATTAGGTTCCGGCTACAATATGACTTTAGGAAGTGCTGCTTCGGCCGGTACCCTAACAGCACCAGCAGGAACCGGCTTCTTGGCGCCCGCGATCTTTGGTCGTTTTTGGTTAACTACGAGCACGGGCACATCGATTTCAGCGGGTACGACTCCTACTGCGGTCACTGGTTCGTATCCATTTATTGCCCAGAATGGTACCAGCCGGATGCTGCACATTCAGCGAGTGGGTGCAACCACAGGTAATGTCAATGGAATGCTCACGGTTTCATTCACACCAGGCGCTTATTATCCTTCAAATGCATTCTTGGATAGCATCTATCAAGTAACCGATTATTGGGGTGATACTTGGCAAGTTACGGCCGATGCTTCCTATGTACACAATGGAACCCACAGCCTAGCAATTCAGGCCAATAATCTTTTCCGTGCACGCAACGGAAACAATCGGATCATGGTAGCTGGAGGAACATTTGTGGGAACCCATCAAAATGGTAATAATACCCCGGTGGCTCAGCGCATCAACCTAACTACGGCTGCATTGACTTCGGTTAATGGATTTAATTTGGGTATCGGCAGCCCAGATTTGTGTGGACCAGAGACTCAGTTTTCTGAGAATTTCGACAGTTATGCCACCGGTTCTATTGTGCCCAATTGTTGGGATCGCCTCATTGTGGGAACAGCATCTCAATCAATTACCTCTACTACCCCAGCTTCAGGCACCCGTAATATCTATCAGTTCAGCGCCTCTACCGCCAATCAATCGTATGTGATCTTGCCCGAAATGGTCAATATCAGTACGGGAACACACCGATTGAAATGGAAGATGCGTTCCAGTCCCGCCAATGGAATTTTGGTTGTTGGATACATTACCAATATTTTGGATGCATCGACCTTTGTGGCGATCAACAACTACACGATTGCAAACACCACATATGGGGCTCAGACTATTTTGAACCTCCCGGCTGGCCTGCCATCGAATGCGCGCATTGCTGTGGCCAATTTGGGTGCCACAACGGCAAGTATCTATTGGGATGATATGATTTATGAGCCTATCCCAGTATGCCCTGAGCTAACGGCTCCTTTAGTATCCGCGGTTACTTCATCTTCCGCCGATATTTCTTTTACAGGGCATTCCACGGCGCAATTCTATGAAATCGTTGTGCAGGCTCCAGGAACAGGCTTGCCTACTGGATCGGGTACGGCTTTCACGGCTACTACATATACTGCTTCTGGTTTATCGTCAAATACTCCATACGAGGCATACATTAGAGCCAATTGTGGTAGCGGCGTGAGTATTTGGACAGGTCCTATCAATTTCCGCACGACTTGCCTTACTGGTTCGATGCCCTATTTAATGGATTTCAATGTTTGGCCTCCCGATTGTTGGAATCTGACGGGTGGGACCTTCTCCACAACTCAAGCCAATAATTCTACTGGATCTCCAGATCATATGCGCGCCAATTTTTGGAGTCAGTCATCTGGAAACTTTGCGCTGGCCACTTCCCCGCCAATCAATATCAGTGCCGATGCCCGCGCCCGTTTTAACTGGTCGCACCAGTATAGTACGACTTACCCCAATGATCAGCTATTGCTGTTGGGTCAGATTGTTGGCAGTACTACCTGGGATACACTCGTGAACCTGAATGGTCCTAATTTCAATACCGTGGGATCTGGAATAACCACTCCATCTCCTGTGGCCAATTTTATATTGGAAACGGCCAATCTACCATCATCCTATACGGGTCAAGATGTTGTTTTCCGTTTTCGTTTTAACTCGGGCTTTGGTCCTGATGTGTTTGTCGATAATTTCCGAGTTGAGGCCATTCCACAATGTACAGAGCCATCTGGTTTAGTGGTGAGTAACGTCACTGCCTACACCGCCGACTTGAACTGGACTGCTTCTTCAACCGCATTGTCCTATGAAGTGGTGGTACAGCCTGCTGGTTCTGGTTTGCCAACGGGTTCAGGAACGGCCGCAGCATCTACTTCATTCAGTGCCTCGAACTTGAATGCGCAAACCAACTATGAATCTTATGTTCGTTCTGTCTGTGCTTCTGGGTTGCTCAGTCCATGGACTGGCCCAATTCCGTTCACAACAGCCTGTGCATTCGAGCCTGCACCAACTGCACCGCAAACCTTTGCCAGCTGGACCGGCACCCCACTTCCCAATTGTTGGGAAAAGGCCAGTGGTGTTTTGGGTACTTCGGTAACGCTTACTCCAAATGCCGGTAATTGGTTTTCTTCGACCAACTTTGGTAATGGCACCGGAACCAATCGGGGGGCGAGAGTTAATTTGTGGTCTACCCAAAATTCATGGTTGATTTCACAAGCTATTGATTTGGGAACTACACCAGGAATTTATAGGGTATCGTATCGAATGGCTGTTACAAGTTACTTTGGCACGGTTGCTCAAACAACTTTGGGTACACATCGCGTTGATGTGGTGGTTTCACCCGATGCTGGGGCAACTTGGTCGAATGTTGACGTCATTCGTACATACACAGGGGCTGGCTCTTACAGCAACACCGGACAACTGGAATTTGTTAACCTGGGTAGTTATACAGGTGTGGTAAAGATTGCATTTGTAGCAACTACCTCTACGACATTTCCTGATATCGACTTTCACTTAGACGATGTTTCTGTTGAGGCTATTCCGTCTTGTCCATTCCCTAACTCATTAAATGCAGCCCCATCTTCGGCCAGCACAGCGGGTTTGAACTGGGTTGCGGGTGGAAGTGAGACCGAATGGGAGGTTGCGGTTGTTTTGGCTGGTTCTCCCGTTCCTACAAGTGGAACTTCAGTAACCAGCACAAATTACACGGCCACGGGTCTGTTGGTTGGCTCGAGTTACACGGCTTATGTTCGTTCGGTTTGTACGCCAACGAATATTAGTCCTTGGACGACGGCCAATTTCACCATGAATTACTGCCCGAGCAATGCTACTTCAACGGCAGATTCAAAAATCGCCAGTGTAAAAGTTGGAGGTACCACAGTAACTTCTCCTACGGGTACAGGTAATTGTGCTGCTTACACAGACAATACCGCTTTACCCCCCTTCTCTATGTCATACGGTACACCAACCTCTTTGGAGGTTCAGTATGGATCTTGCGGGGGTAATTACCCAGCATATGCAACCATATACGTTGACTTAAATAACGACTTGCAGTTCGATCCAGTTACCGAGTTAGTCGGGGGTGGAACGTGCGCTGCAGGTGCACCGTACACAGGTACTGCTTTGATTACAGGTGGCCCCCAGCATCTCGGTGTAACGCGTTTGCGTGTTGTACTGCGTGAAGGCGGTTCTGCCACACTCAATCAACCCTGCGGAACATACACTTGGGGTGAGACCCAAGACTATTCGGTGAATTTGCTTCCACCAGCCAATTGTGTTCCACCTGCCGGCTTAACAGCCAACATTACAAGTGCGAGCTCTGCTAACATTAACTGGGCGGCAGTAACTGGTGCTTTTGCCTACGAGGTCGTTCAAACACCTGGAGGGGGAACACCAACTGGTCCTGGCTTGATTGTAACAGGTACATCTTCATCCATGACCGGATTGGTAATCGGTGCATCCTACACATTCCATGTCCGTGCAATTTGTGCCCCAGGCGATACCAGTGTTTGGAACGCGGTTAACCTCAATTTCAACTACTGTGCCAGTGCAGCTTCCACGACTTTTGATACCAAAATTGCTAGTGTTTCTATCAATGGTGTAATTGTGGCCTCACCAGTAGGCCCAGGCAATTGTGCGACCTACACAGACTACACATCATTGCCTCCTTTCCAAATTATTTCAGGTGCATCATTCCCTGTTGCCATCGAGCATGGAACCTGTGGCGGTGTGTATGGTGCTTATGCCAAAGTATATGTGGATGTGAACAACGACTTGACTTTCGACCCAATTTCTGAGATGGTTGCAGAAGGTGCAGTTCCTGGTGGTGGTATTTTATCGGTTACCGGAAACTTGCCGATCGGTACATTCTCAGGTGTAACCCGACTCAGGGTTGTATTGGTTGAGACTATATCGGGCAGCTCAGTTCAGCCTTGTGGTTCTTATTTTTATGGCGAAACCCAAGACTTCTCGGTTAATATCTTAGCACCCCAGCCCAATGACTTGGGCGTCGTGGCCGTTCTTTCTCCCAACGATGCTTGTGGTTTAAGTTCGAGCGAATCCATTACCGTACGGATCACGAACTTTGGTACGGCGACACAGTCCAACTTCCCAGTGAGCTACCGTATAAATAATGGCGCCACAGTCACGGAAACGTTTAGCGGTTCCATTGATTTTGGTATGTCAGCGAATCATACGTTTGCGGCCACAGCGAATATGTCAGCTTCTGGTGCATACAGCATCAAGTCGTTTACAGGTCTATCGGGCGATGCGACAGCATCGAATGATACTACCGTACGCGTGGTGTACAACATCCCCGTCATTTCTGGCGCCACCTTGCCCTACAACGAGAACTTTGAGAACGGAACTGGTGGTTGGGTGGTTGGCGGAACCACAACCTGGGCTCTTGGTGCACCTGCAGGTATTGCCATCAATACGCCTGCTCCTGGAGGCAGCAACAGCTGGGTTACCAACTTAGCCGGCAACTATAATGATAATGAAAATGGCTATATAGAGTCGCCCTGTTTCGATTTCACGGGTGTTTATGGTGCTGAGGTATCGTTCGATTTGTGGTGGAATATGGAAAACAACTGGGATAAGGGTGTGTTCTATTATTCTACCAATGCAGGGGCTACTTGGAGTATTTTGGGCACCTTGGGCTCAGGAACCAATTGGTATAATTTAACCACAACTGTTGGGCCTATACCTGGTTCTCCTGTTTGGACAGGAAGTACCTTATCAGGGGTGAGCAGTAATGGCTGGGTTCGTGCGGTTCATAATCTGAATGTGGTTGATAACCTGCCTTCCGTCAAGTTCCGCATTGCCTTCCTGACAGACGCTTCGGTTAATGGTTATGACGGTTTAGGTTTCGATAATTTCCGTGTTCGTGTTCCAGTCGATCCAATTATCACCTTTGTGACACGTGCAACTGATTCGTGTGCATTGGCAACAAGGCCCATTGAAGCCAAAGTTCGCCATTTCGCTGCTTTAACTAGCGTGAATTTGCATCATGACGTGATGGGTGTTGGTACGTATTCAGCGACTCCTATGACGTACACTGCGGCTGACTCTACTTGGCGTGCAACATTGCCTGCTGGTGCTTCTGCTGTGATGAAGCGTTATTTTGTCAGCGCACAGGATGCCATCAACCTAACAGACACCTCAGATCTCGTCCGTTTTATGGATGATCCGATTGTGATCAGTGCAGGTAATGACACCACAATCGCTGCAGGTGCCTCCGCAGTACTCCGCGCGAGCAGTGTACAGGGTCCGAGTGGAATTTTGGGCGACCTCACACAATCTGCTACCACATCATGTGGTGGCGGATTTATGTTTGATATTTCTGCTCCTGCGGCTGGTGTTTCTATTACTGGTTTCGATGTATTGCCATTCAATGCTGGCTCGCAAACGGTCAATGTATACTATAAGTCTGGCACCAAGAATGGTTTCCAAACCAACCAAGCTGCCTGGACATTGGAGGGAAGCTACACCATTAATCCTACAGCAGCGGGTGCAGCTACTTTCATGCCGATCAGTGGCATCAACATTCCTGCGAATGGAACGGTTGCGATTTATTTGCAATACTATAATTATTACTCTTCATCGGGGATCAATTTTTCTAATGCTGATCTTACCATCTTAAATGGAGAGGGTTTGTGCACAAACTGGCAAACTTGTTGTACGCCTCGCTACTGGAGGGGACGCATTCACTATGGTTCTAACTTGAGCTTAATTTGGTCAGATGCCTCAGGAACTCAGTTGGGTACGGGCGACACGCTTTTGGTTACTCCATCTACCACTACTGCTTATGTGCTAACGGCAACCAATGGTGTCTGTGTAAAATCGGATACTGTACTGGTTTCGATTTCTGGTAGTGTGCAACCACCTGTTTCAGGTACCCTGCGCTATGACAACACGGCACTCACGCCGATGACCAACACTACGGTGCGGTTGTTGTCGGGTGGCGTTCAAGTGACCTCAGTGATCACGAATGCTTCAGGCGATTTCAACTTTGGACCTGTTCCTCCGGGTGCCTACACCCTTCAATACCAAACCAACAAGCCTTGGGGTGGTGTGAATTCGGTCGATGCCTTGAACATTACGCGTCACTTCTCGGTGGTTCAGCCACTTTCAGGATTGCGTTTGCGTGTTGCGGATGTGAACAACTCCAATACGGTTTCTGCTACAGACGCCCTTC
>VGGT01000082.1 GCA_016868485.1 Bacteroidota bacterium | reverse complement strand
AGGTTCCATCATCCCCCACACGCGCACCCGCTGGAAGCGCTGAAAACCCAAACGCATCGATGCCATAATGGGGATTGGTGTTGTTGTGGGCGAGCCAACGGGGGTGTGCTGTTGTGTTGCAGGCCGTTGAGTAAGGCGTATTGATTTGTCTACAGGACTTCAAGGCCCTTCCTGTTCCATTACGATTGCTTGATGTGTTGGGGTACCCACTGCTTTGGCAAAAACTGGTGAGTGCCAGGTATTCAGCGTCGGTAGCTGCGTGCCAGCCAATAGGACAAATACCACGTGGGTCGGCCAAAGCGTACCAGTTGTAGAGTTTGCCATAAGCTGAGTCGTAGACAGCGCTGTCGTTGGGCGACGCCATAGCTCCAGAGGTGGCCAGCCTCCAGGCCGAGGTATCGAGGCCGGTTGGTATGGGGTCGCCATTTCTGTACTTCGACACCCGCAAATTTTGTTTAAACCAGCACAATGGTCTGAGTTGACTGTTGATGGTGAGGTTCAACGTAATGGTCGCGTAGTTATTTCCGTCTAAATCGGTGGCAAGAGAGGTTCCGCACACAAAAAGCACAGTCGTCGTGAAGCTTTGTTGTTGCCCATAGGCAGTGCCCGCAGAATTCGTGGCGTAGGCTCGAAGAAAGTATTGGGTAGAAGCAGTTAATCCGGTTATATTGCTTGTGAACGTTCCCGTTCCCGTGCCATTTTGTGTTCGGGCATTGGCTGTGGTAGGCTGGGCAGTAGTTGACCAGCATACACCTCTTTGCGCGATGCTTGCGCCCCCGTCAGTGCTGATTGTTCCGCCACTTTGAGCGCTGTTATAGGTAATTAAACTCATGTTACTCGTTACCAAAACCGGTAAGCCAATGGACGTGGAAAACAAAATTTCGTTTCCGTATGCGGTTCCAGCACTATTGGTGGCGTAGGCTCTTACCCGGTATGCAGTGACTGGTGTTAATCCGGTTAATACACTGATGAAACTTCCCATTCCATTTCCGTCTACGGTAAACGGGTTGGATAGGGTGGGATTGGCGCTGGTTCCATAAACCACGCCCCTTGCTGAAACTTGGGCTCCCCCGCCAGAGGTCACCACCCCTCCAGTCGCAGCACCGTTCGAGCTAATCGATGTTGCCGCTGTGGTGGTCAGGCTTGGCAATGCCACACACACGGTGACGGATCGTGATGTTGTTGAATTGGCACAACCCCCTGATCCCGCAACAGTGTAAAGGATGTTGGCCGTACCTACCGAAACGGCCGTCACCAAGCCTGTTATCGAATCAATTTGCGCAATTGAAGGGTCGCTGCTGCGCCAAATCCCGCCCATAGGAAAAGCCAAAAAGGTGCCCGATGTGCCCAAACATAAGCTATCAATACCAGATGTTATTCGCGGATTCCAACAAAGAGAAAGGACTTGAACTGATCCATAAGCAGTTCCCACTGCATTCTGGGCATATGCCCTAAAGTAATAGGGCGTCGATGGGTACAGACCACTGATCGTGTCAGTGAATGAACCAATTCCCCAGCCTGCAGTTGAATTCCATCGAATAAATGGTGGATTAGCCAGCGTATCGTATACAAATCCACGTTCAACTACAGTTGAGCCGCCATCAGCATGCACAATACCATCACATTGCACACTGCTATCGCCTATTTGCAAAGCCCTCAGCGTTTCAACGGAGGGAATGGCCACAATCGACAAGCTCTGTTCGTTTGAATAGGTTGTTCCTACTGCATGGGTGGCATAGGCCTTGAAGTAGTAGGTTGATCCAGCAGCCATTCCATTGATGGGTAATGTAAAATCGAAACTTCCTCGTCCTGAAATGGCTTTTTGATCTGCTATGCTGGGATTGCTGTTGGTAGACCAGCAAATTCCACGCTCATAAATTCCTGATCCTGTCGTCTGAAACTGGGCGTGAGCCACAACCGAAGGACCATTGATATAAACAGTATCCAATAAAAGGAGGGGATCGGTTGACGTAGCTTGGTAGCTGCCATTGAGATCTCCCGCTGAAAGAACCCACAAATGAACGTTGATTGAATCATTTTGAATGTTGAGGAAGGGATGTGATTGCACGAACCTGCCTATTGGAAATGATGAGCTCACTTGAGCTGAAAATCGAGCGATGAGCAAAGCATCGGAGGTGTTGAGTGCGGTGTTTCCATTGACATCTCCTGCGCGGGTTTGAAGGGAAGGAAGCCAAGATAATGACGAAAAAACCTGAGCAGCAGCGAGTGCGTCAGTTGTGTTGACTCCGCCTGGTTCGTAATTCAACGATGCATCTAATAAATAATTTCCATCCGCGAAACCTGATAATCGAAAGTTGCCGGACGAGTCGGTGGTGTCGCTCACGACGATGTATCCCGGTAAGGCTTTTAAGTGAACGGGAACGCCCGCTAATGGGGTTGACTGGCTGTTGTTGTAGGAAAGTGTGCCGTAAATGAGGTTCTCATTCAATACAAAAGCATCTGAAGCTGCGGAATGAGCCTCAACAATCGGTGAGAAAAGGGAAAAAAAGATAGATATTATACAGACGTAAAATGGGGTGCGCATGATCATTAACTGTCTGCTAAAATGGTGTTATAACTAATGCGATATGAATACCTCGGCGAAGGTTCGTTCCAAAACTGCATGCGGTAGTGGGTTATATTTACTGACCCTTACCCTAATTCTGGTTGCAGGCCAAATCCTGTGTAAGTCGTCGGCAATCCGGTACGCCAGATGCTCGATCAGTTGAACACGCATCTTCATGCGATCCGCTACGCTTTTGTAAACCGCTTCATAGTCGATGCAGCGCTCCAAATCATCGGACTTTCCCTCAAAATCATGCTCGAAATAAACATCCACTGAGAACGTGTTGCCTACCACAGCTTCTTCTTGGTGAACGCCATGAAAGGCATGAAAACGCATTCCTTCAATTGCTGTTAGGGCCATAAGGAGGGTTGAAAGTAGGACTGTGTGAAAACGGAGGTTAGAGTGAACAAAGATAACCCCAAAACAGTCTTCTCAATCATCCAAAAGATGGTGAAATAGGCACTAGATGGTCGTTCAGATTTGTTTAGGCAGTACCTTTGCGCCGAAATTAATCGCTATAATGTTCAGACCGTTTTAATGTCCAGTCTGCTTTAATCATAAAGACCAAGATCCTAAACAAAAAATATGAAAACCGACCGTTTCCAACACCCAGACCACTACCTCATCGATGAATTGTTGACCGAGGAGCATCGGCTCATTCGCGATAGCGTGCGCGAGTGGGTGAAACGCGAATTGAGTCCGATTATTGAGGATTACGCCCAGCGCGCGGAATTTCCCCGCCAGATTCTGCGTGGTCTTGGTGAAATCGGTGCCTTTGGCCCGTCGCTTCCTTCAGAGTATGGATGCGGAGGCCTCGATCAAATTTCTTATGGCCTGATCATGCAAGAACTTGAGCGCTGCGATTCCGGAATTCGTTCGACGGCCTCGGTTCAAGGCTCCTTGGTGATGTTCCCCATCTACGCCTACGGCAGCGAGGAACAGAAGCGTCGCTTTTTACCCAAATTGGCCACCGGCGAACTGATGGGTTGTTTCGGCCTCACGGAGCCTGATTTTGGATCCAATCCGGGTGGGATGATCACCAACTACCGCGATGCCGGCGA
Source organism: Bacteroidota bacterium (assembly GCA_016868485.1). GTDB lineage: Bacteria > Bacteroidota > Bacteroidia > UBA7662 > UBA7662 > F1-60-MAGs140. The sequence continues at coordinate 4,359 of VGGT01000082.1, read as the reverse complement.
TCATTTTGTATTGAATGGTGCCAAAATGTGGATTTCCAATGCGCCATTCGCGGATATCGCCGTTGTTTGGGCTAAAAATGAGGAAGGCCGCATACATGGATTGATTGTGGAGCGCGGCATGGAGGGTTTCACCACCCCAGAAACACACAATAAATGGAGTTTGCGGGCATCCGCCACGGGAGAGTTGGTGTTCGATGAAGTGAAAGTGCCCAAGGCGAATCTCCTTCCTGGCGTTTCCGGGCTCAAAGGCCCGATGAGTTGCCTCGATTCGGCTCGTTATGGCATCGCTTGGGGTGCGGTGGGTGCAGCGATGGATTGCTACGACTCGGCCCTCAACTACGCCAAGGAGCGTATTCAGTTCGATAAGCCCATTGCAGCCTTTCAGTTGACTCAGAAGAAGTTGGCTGAAATGGTGACCGAAATCACCAAAGCCCAGTTGATGAATTGGCGATTGGGTGTACTCAAAAACGAAGGACGTGCGTCAACCGCCCAAATTTCGATGGCCAAGCGCAACAATGTCGAAATTGCCCTGCGTATTGCGCGTGAAGCCCGCCAAATCCATGGTGGAATGGGCATTACGGGTGAATATCCGATTATGAGGCATATGATGAATTTGGAGTCGGTGGTTACCTACGAAGGCACCCACGACATCCACTTGCTGATTACCGGTATGGACATCACGGGAATTGCAGCCTTCAGGTAATGAATCGCAGGGGTAACGCACTATTTTAATGATTTTAGCGCTTTTACCCACATATGCATCTAACCCACACATGCATCTAACCTACAAAAGCTTCTAACCCACACATGCTCGTAGCCCCTTCCTTGCTGTCGGCCGATTTGGGTCACCTCGACCGCGACATCCGCCGCATGGAGTCGGCCGGCGCCGATTGGATGCACATCGACGTGATGGATGGACAGTTTGTACCCAACATTAGTTTCGGGCTTCCTATTGTGAAGGCATCGCGGGCGTCGACCAAGGCTACCCTCGATGTGCACCTGATGATGGTGCAGCCCGAGCGGTATATCGATGAATTTGCACAAATGGGTGCTGATGTGCTCACCATCCATTATGAAGCAAGTTTACACCTCCACAGAAGCTTGTCGGCCATAAGAAGTGCCGGGATGAAAGCGGGTGTAGCACTCAACCCCCATACACCCGCATCGCTTTTGGAGGATGTTCTGGACTGCATCGATTTGGTATGCGTGATGTCGGTTAACCCAGGATTCGGCGGACAAACATTCATTCCATCGGCCCTGAATAAGGTGAAAGCACTGCTGAATATGAGACAGAATGGGGGGCATAGCTTTCTCATCGAGGTTGATGGGGGGGTAAGGCCAGAACATGGAGCAGTATTGAGATCATCGGGGGTGGATGTGGCCGTGGCTGGGCACGCCCTTTTTTCGGCCACCGACCCATCCGCTGTCGTTTCGGCACTAAAAGGAACGCGTGGAAACAGCTAAGCGCTTGAGTTCATCTGCCGTTCTCATTTTTTGCGGGTTCATTTTGATTCCTTTGATGGGTGTGGCCCAAGGGACAGGCAATTTTGTGTTATCAGGGCGGGTGACAGATGCCGCAGCGACGCCTTTACCGCTAGCCAATGTTTGGGTCCCGCGCCACAGCAAGGGTACCGTAACCAGCGATCGAGGCGAATATCGGTTTGAAATTCCGGCAGGAACCTGCTCCGTTCAAGTACAAATGTTGGGCTATCAAACCAAATATGTCGTGGTGAGCGGTAAGATCGGGCAAGAAGTGCGTTTGAATATTCGGCTTGAAGCCGCCGCCGTAGAGGGGCCTGGCATTTCGGTGGAAGGTGCCCGAGAGTCGGGGGCCACCATGCAGCGCATCGATCCCCGTGTGGCCGGCCGGGTGGTGAGTCCGTCGGGCAACTTTGAGACCATCCTTCAAGGTCTTGGTGCGCGTACGCAATCCGAGTTTAGCTCACAATATGCCGTGCGTGGGGGTAATTTTGATGAGAACCTCATTTATGTGAACGACATCGAGATTTACCGACCTGTGCTCATGCGCAGTGGTCAGCAAGAAGGCATGAGCTTCATTCATCCCGATTTGGTAGGCAACATCCAATTTTCGGCCGGCGGATTTGCCGCACGCTATGGCGACCGTATGTCGTCTGTGCTCGACGTGCAGTACCGCGTACCCACGGAGCGACGGGTAAAAGCACAGCTCAGTATGATGGGGGCAGGTGTTACAGCAGAGGGAGCCGACAGCAGCCGGAGGCTCACCTACCAGCTTGGAATGCGCTACCGGACCCTGAGTAATTTATTGGGTTCGCTCGATACACGGGGTGAGTACCAACCCTCATCGGGTGATGTACAATTTTTGTTGAACTACCGCCCGTCGGCCCGTTGGACGTTAGGTCTATTGTCACACTACAGCCACAATGATTTTCGGGTGGTGCCTTCGAGTCGCGAAACGGTTTTTGGGACGGTGAAAGAGGCACTTCAGCTGCGCATTTTCTTTGATGGGCGCGAACGCACTTGGTTTCACGCCTACACAGGCGGCCTTACCGCTGCCTATCGTCCACACCCCCGACTGCAATTAAAGTGGATTGGCAGTGTCTTTTCGAGCGACGAGCGGGAGTTTTTTGATGTAGAAGGGGCATGGTGGCTCAACCAGCTCGACACAGAACTGGGGTCTGAGAATTTTGGCAAGGTCGCATTCACCCGTGGGGTAGGTGCTTATCAGAATTTCGCGCGCAATCAGTTGAGCATGCGCGTTGCGGCTTTAGAGCACCGGGGTTTTTGGGAGAGTCCGACGCTCGGTTACGTGCAGTGGGGCCTAAGGGCTCAGCGCGATCGGGTAGTAGACCGCTTGTATGAATGGAACAATCTGGATTCTGCGGCTTTTTCGGTGCCTTCTTGGCAACCGGGCGATTCGGTCGTGCGCTTGCGCGAATTCATCGATGTGCGAAACCGTGTCGAATCGGGGCGTTATACAGCCTATGCGCAAAGCCGTTTGCCGATCTGGGAAGCCCGCCGACTGTTTATGACAGCCGGTGTGCGCGCCAACTATTGGACCTGGAACAGGGAGTGGCTGTTGAGTCCGCGTGTGGAATTAACCTATATGCCGCGTTGGGAAAAAGAATGGCAGTTCCGCACCGCTTGGGGGCTCTATGGTCAGCCGGCCTTTTATCGAGAGATGCGTGATCCCTTTGGTCGACTGAACCCGCAAGTGAGGGCACAACGGGCATGGCATTATGTTTTGGGCGCCGACCGTTCATTTCGAATGGATGGCCGTCCATTTCGCTTGGTGGCGGAGGCCTACTACAAAGACTTGCGTTCGATTGCCCCCTACGAACTGGATAATGTTCGGGTTCGGTATTTGGGCAACAACAATGCACGGGGCTACGCAACGGGCTTAGATCTGCGCCTCAATGGGGAGTTTGTGGGGAATTTGCAGTCTTGGGCCTCATTGTCGTGGATGAAAACGGCTGAGATCATCGAGGGGGCAGTGTATACCGATACGTCGGGCACAACCCGCCCGGTGGGCTACATACCTCGCCCTACCGATCAGCGGGTCATGGCCAACATTATGTTCCAAGATCTTCTTCCATCCAATCCAGCCTATCAGGTCAACCTGAATTTAGTGGTGGGATCTGCCCTGCCTTATGGGGTTCCGGATTTCAACCGGGTGGGAGACACCCTCAGGATGCCCTTCTACCGAAGGGTTGATATCGGTTTCTCCCGATGTTTGGTGGGAGAAGGGGTTAAACGATCGCCCGCTTGGCTTGATCGCAGCTTTCGTTCGCTCTGGTTGAATGTGGAGGTATTCAATTTGCTGCAGGTGAGCAATACCATTTCCTACCTCTGGATAATGGACACGGAAGGTTACCGTCAAAATGTGCCCAATTATCTTTCTGGGCGGCTTTTGAACCTGCGTTTGGTGGCGGAATTGTGATTTTTTATCCCCCTGCATTTTTTTCCTTCCGCTCTATGTATTTGGCTTTTTTCTTTCTACCTTTACACCCCCGTTCAGAACGGCTTTGTTCTTTACTTTAAACGCTGCGGGAATAGCTCAGTTGGTAGAGCACGACCTTGCCAAGGTCGGGGTCGCGAGTTCGAGTCTCGTTTCCCGCTCAAAGCGGGCCCAGGTGGTGAAACCGGTAGACACGCAGGACTTAAAATCCTGTGACCGATGAGGTCGTGCGGGTTCAAGTCCCGCCCTGGGTACGATCGCAAACGAAGCCCGCTTATTAAAAAAAGCGGGTATCTGCCGGGAGGCAGGTGCATGAAGTTCATTGACATACTGGATACCTGAGAGACAGGAGTGAGAGGGTGAGATGGTTTGTGGAGTAGGGGTGCGGAGGGCACGTCAAGGACAAAAAAAATTAGATGAAA
>VGGT01000081.1 GCA_016868485.1 Bacteroidota bacterium | reverse complement strand
TCGCGATACACATAAAAAGAATCATTTTGCCAAGGGGTATCCCAAGTCCAGGCCAAGCGCAGCCGCGCATCAAGTGGCTGTACCTGCAGAAACACAGAAGATGCGGGCGTATTTCGGCCCACCAGACCGAATGCAGGGCTTGAGAACAAGTTTATGCGGTAAAAATATGGCCCTTGCACGGTATTCATGAGCGTATCGATGTGGAAAGAATCGGCCATCAATGATGAAAAATCAGGCCATGTTCTCGTGAAAACAGTTGCAGCACCTTGTAGATCAGGGCGCACGGAGCGAACCAATTCGATTCGATAAGGCGGTGGAAACAAAGCCTGGTCCAATTCCGAAGGTCCGAGCCATGCCAATGATATAGACCCATTCACCGCATCAGTCGACCGTACACTCACGCGTGTGAAAGCAGGCAAACTCAAAGGAACCCGTGCACAAATCTCATCAGAAGTAATGCTCTCCGAGCCCCCAAGCGGATTCAGTGCATTTTCGCTGAAAAATGCGGTAATCCGGTAGCAAAATTCCTCCCCGGGGGGCAGACCCCGACCACCATCGTCATCGACATAAACAGTTGAATTCCACCCCATCAACGTATCGATCAGTACATAACCCGTCGAAGCTGGGACACCCGTTTCGCAGTACCCTGGGGAGAACGGACCAGACCCCCGCTTACGGTATACACGATATCCCAAGGCCGATGTGCATGAATGGGAATTGAAGTTGACCCTAATGGCTGCCGGCTGTGGCGTGGCCACAACACCTGTCACGGCCGGTGCAATGACCCGAATGTTCCAAACGCCGTAAGCGGTGAGGGGCGGGCTCCCGTTATCGATGGCTTTGAAAACCACCCTGTATGGCGCCAAGCGAATGTGACTGCATGTGGTATTCCAACTGAAGGGTGAGGTCAAGGGCCCCACACCGGTTACATCCGTGAAGGCAGCTGGCGACTGGCTAACCGCACCGCGGGGTGGAGCGAAGGGCATCCCGGCTGCACTCAGACTAATGACATGACCATCACTATCCGTGGCCGTGATCGAGCGCTGCAAAGGACTTCCTGCTACCACACAGGTATCGGGTGGAACTTGCAGATTCGGTGGACGATTGTTACAAGCCGCAACCGTTACCTGAAAGTCGCGCAGGATCGAAGAAATATTGACCCCATTTCGCCACTCCCTAATCAGCATTGCATAGTTAAACTCGCCTGCTTGCTGGGGTGTATTCCAGATAAAATCACCGTAAATGCCATCGACATAAAGCTGATTTTGCGGTGCGGGATAAAAGAAACCAGGAACAGGGAGACCATTATCACCCCTGCACGGCGTTATTTCATAAGACAATGAATCACCATCCGGATCGACTGCACCTGGGTTATGAACAAACAATCGGTTGATGCAGGCATAGTCGATGGGCGGAAAATTCAATATGGGTGAGCTATTGACGCCTAAAAAAGGACTTATCGTGAGCTGCGTTTGGATGTAAAACATCAGATTCACCGAATTGGGAATGTTCACCACGTTGGCTACCCGATTTGGGTCGGCCACCGATATGGTGTAGGTTGAAGGCCCTGGAAAGGTATGGGTGGTGACATAGATATTTCGCACAATATCCGCACCTACTAAAACCCGACTCAAACGAGGCACTGTATCGATCAGAACAGGGTTGCCATAATTAAAAGAAACCGGCAAATCCGGCCGATCAGCCGCATTCTGGTCTTTGGTATACGTGGTTACTGTGATTTCGAAAGTAAGCCCCGACAATTGTCGAAATGTAATTTCTCCCCCCCTGTTGTGGGTGGCCTCTGCTGTCAAACTCCAAAAGGGAAGCGACAAAACTAAAGCACGAATAAAGAAATAACCACAACCTTCCAGCCGCAGTGGACACCAATCCAAATTCAGGGAGAGCAAGGGCATAAACTTGAACGTATAAAAACCCTACTCCGTATCCAAGCCTAAAAGATGCAGACTTGCGGATTAGGTAAAACTAATTAATCTCCAGGCCCCAAAAGAGCGCCAAAATATTCACGGTTAAGGCGAGCAATGTTGGTTACACCAATACCCTTGGGGCATTCGGCTTCACACGCCCCAGTATTTGTGCACGCACCAAAGCCCAACTCATCCATAGTGGATACCATTTTCAATACCCGTTCACGTCGCTCTGGTTGTCCTTGGGGCAACAGGGCGTATTGGGATACCTTGGCGGATACAAACAGCATAGCCGAAGCATTCTTACAGGCTGCCACACAAGCACCACACCCGATGCAGGCCGCTGCATTAAACGCCTCATCTGCATGTGTTTTCGCAATGGGCACGGCATTGCCATCAGGTGCATTTCCCGTGTTGACCGAAACAAAACCACCCGCCTGCATAATGGCATCAAATGCAGACCGATCCACCACCAAATCCCGAATGACAGGAAAAGGCGCCGCCCGCCAAGGCTCAATCGTTATGGTTTCTCCATCATGAAAATGTCTCATATGGAGCTGACATGTAGTTGTACCTGACTGTGTGCCGTGTGCGCGTCCGTTGATGTACATACTGCACGATCCGCAAATTCCCTCCCGACAATCATGGTCGAAGGCCACCGGCGATTTACCCTGGCCCACCAACTGTTCATTCAACAAATCCATCATTTCCAAAAATGAAGCATGAACCGGCACCTGATTTAGGGCATAAGTTTCGAACTTTCCCTTGTCGGAGGGCCCATTTTGTCGCCAGACTTTGAGCGTTAAGGCAATCGTGTCTTTTCCCATCACTTGTAACTTCTTTGAGTAGGTTTAACAATTTCAAAGTTCAAAGGTTCTTTATGCAGCTCCGGTGCAACAGAATCACCCTGGTAGGCCCAAGCAGCGACATAATTCCCATTCTGGTCGTCGCGGAGCGCCTCGCCTTCAGGCGTTTGACTCTCTACACGAAAATGCCCACCACAAGATTCATTGCGGTCGAGTGCATCACGAATCATGAGTTCACCCAGCTCAATAAAGTCAGCCACGCGCATGGCCTTGTCCAATTCAGGATTAAACTCGTTCACGCTTCCCCCAACCTGAAGATCAGACCAAAATGAACTTTTTAGATCACTGATCAGACCCAACGCCTTCTTCAAACCTTCTTCAGACCGAGCCATACCGCAATACTCCCACATAATCTTTCCAAGGTTTCTGTGCAGACGTTCAGGTGATTGACTCCCTTTGATCGACAAGAATTTTTGGTACACTTCTAATGCGTGTGCCTCTGCAGCGGCAAAAGCCTCATGTTCTATAGGTATAGACGGAGTATGGATTTCATCGGCGAGGTAGTTTCCGATGGTATAAGGAAGCACGAAATAACCATCAGCCAGCCCTTGCATGAGTGCAGAAGCCCCCAAGCGATTCGCGCCATGATCGCTGAAATTAGCCTCACCGATGGCATACAAACCCGGAACGGTAGTCATCAAATCATAATCGACCCACAAACCACCCATGGTATAATGCACGGCGGGGTAAATCTTCATGGGAACCTCGTAGGGGTTATCCCCGGTTATTTTTTCATACATTTCGAAGAGGTTTCCATAACGTGCACTGATCACGTCTTGGCCCAATCGCTGTATGGCATCTCTGAAATCCAGAAAAACGGCTAAACCTGTTGGATTAACCCCTCTTCCATCATCACAGGCCTCTTTGGCGGCGCGACTTGCTACATCGCGTGGCACCAAATTTCCAAACGCCGGGTACTTCCGCTCTAAGAAATAATCACGTTCCTCTTCTTTCAATTGCGCAGCTGTGCGCTTCCCCTCTCGAATGGCCTGTGCGTCTTCTTGCCGCAATGGAACCCATACCCTGCCATCGTTTCGAAGCGACTCCGACATCAAGGTCAGCTTAGACTGATATTCGCCGGATTGGGGCAAGCAGGTGGGGTGAATTTGGGTAAAACACGGATTGCCAAAAAATGCACCTCTTTTATGGGCCTTCCAGGCAGCCGTTACGTTCGATCCCATGGCGTTGGTCGATAGATAGAATACATTTCCGTAGCCCCCACTGGCCAATACCACAGCGTGTGCTCCATGTCGTTCCAGTTTGCCGGTCACCAGATCCCGTGCAATGATGCCGCGCGCCTTTCCGTCGATTACGACCACATCAACCATTTCGTGTCGCGCAAACATCTGAACCTGTTTCCGGGCAACCTGGCGATTGAGCGCTGAATAAGCACCCAGTAACAATTGTTGACCGGTTTGCCCCCTGGCGTAAAAAGTTCTTGACACCTGGGTACCACCAAATGACCTGTTATCGAGCAACCCACCATAGTCGCGCGCAAAAGGAACTCCCTGGGCTACGCATTGGTCTATGATGCTCGCCGATACTTCAGCGAGTCGATAAACATTGGCTTCTCTTGCCCGGTAATCCCCCCCCTTGATCGTATCATAGAACAAACGATATACACTATCACCATCGTTTTGATAATTCTTTGCCGCATTAATGCCTCCCTGTGCAGCAATCGAATGGGCTCGGCGCGGGCTATCCTGAAAGCAAAAAGCCTTCACTTTATATCCCAATTCAGCTAAGGAAGCAGCAGCAGAGGCACCTGCGAGTCCGGTTCCAACGACAATGACCTCCAACTTTCGCTTGTTGGCCGGACTAACCAAACGAACAGTAGAACGGTAGCGGGTCCATTTCTCGGGCAGCGCGCCGTCCGGTATTTTTGCATTTAGTATCATGAATCAACCATTAAAAACTCAAACCGAAATACATCATCACTGGAATTAGAGCGAACAAGGCCGGTACGATCCATGCGAAGGCTACCCCAACGCTCCGAATGGTTTGGCTGTAACTTGAATAGCCCAAACCCAAGGTTTGAAAGGCACTTCTGAAACCGTGGTGCAAATGAATGCCAACGGCCAATAATCCAAACAAATAAACGCCAACATACCACGCCTCAGAATAAGCCACCCGCACTACTTCATAGGCATTCACTACTACTTCGCTCCCGCCTCCAGGAAGCGGAAGGGTGGTGTATGCAGGACTTTCGAATTTTAATTGATACCAAAATCCCTTAAGGTGAACAATCAAAAATACCAGCACGAGCGTGCCCAAAATGCCCATATTTCTCGAATTCCATGCCGATTGCGCCTGTACAGCTTTTCCTGCATAGCCCACTGGCCTTGCAGCTGCGTTGGTTCGGGTGAGCCAAATACTGTAGAGCACATGGAGGAGGATGAAAGTAAAATTCAACTTGGAAACCGTTTGAATGAGTAGGCTGTTCGACATGAAATGACTGTATCGATTAAAAGCCACACCCCCATCTCCGGCCAAAAGTTGAAGATTGCCGACAAGATGTACTACCAGAAACAAAATTAAAAACAAGCCAGTGAGCGACATCATGAGTTTGCGACCCAATGAGGATCGCAACATTACAGAAATTTTATTCATAGGGAAAATCAATCACAGACTACAAAAATACGACGGAAACAAACGAGAAACAACAAAAAACCCCAAGCAACTACCTGGGGTTTTCTGCACCAATAAACGACCTCTAATTGAATTTTACATCATTCCGCCCATGCCGCCACCGGGCATAGCAGGTGCTGCATCTTTCTCTGGATCTTCCGATACCACACATGCAGTGGTGAGCAACATGCCGGCAATGCTCGCTGCATTTTCAAGGGCAACGCGCGATACTTTGGTTGGATCGATGATACCAGCAACCAAAAGGTTTTGGAACTTATTGAGCCGGGCATTGTATCCGAAATTCCCAGCACTTTCCTTCACCTTCTGAACGATAATGGAACCGTCTACGCCGCCGTTTTCAGCGATCTGACGCAGCGGCTCTTCCAAGGCACGCTTCACGATGTTCACGCCTGTGCGCTCGTCTTCGTTTTCAACACTCACCCGATCCATGGCTTTGATGGCGCGAATGAAAGCTACACCACCGCCGGGCACAACACCTTCTTCAACGGCAGCCCTCGTTGCATGTAGGGCATCGTCGATACGGTCTTTCTTTTCCTTCATTTCAACCTCAGTTGCTGCACCTACATAGAGAACAGCCACACCACCGGCCAATTTCGCCAAGCGCTCTTGTAGCTTCTCGCGGTCGTAGTCGCTGGTTGTCGTTTCAATTTGCGCTTTAATTTGGTTAACGCGCGCTTTGATATCGTCGGAGTTGCCCGCACCATTCACAATGGTCGTATTGTCTTTGTCGATACTCACCTTCTCAGCGCGACCCAAATAAGTGAGGTCAGCGTTTTCCAATTTGTATCCACGCTCTTCGCTAATTACCGTACCACCTGTTAATACAGCGATATCCTCGAGCATAGCCTTACGGCGATCACCAAAACCTGGTGCCTTCACAGCAGCGATCTTCAATGATCCACGAATTTTATTCACCACCAGAGTAGCCAAGGCCTCTCCGTCGACATCTTCAGCGATGATCAACAGCGGACGTCCGGTTTGAACCACTTTCTCAAGCACAGGAAGGAGTTCCTTCATAGCCGAGACCTTCTTATCATAGATGAGAATGTAGGGATTTTCTAATTCAGCCTCCATTTTGTCGGCGTTGGTTACAAAATAAGGCGACACATAACCACGGTCGAACTGCATACCTTCAACAACATCTACATACGTCTCAGTCGATTTGGCTTCCTCAACCGTAATCACCCCTTCCTTGGTTACCCTACGCATGGCATCGGCAATCAGTTTGCCAATCACGGCATCGTTGTTGGCCGAAATGCTGGCGATCTGTTCGATCTTACCAAAATCGTCACCCACTTCCATGCTCAGTGAACGCAACGACTTCACCGAAGCCGCGACGGCTTTGTCAATCCCGCGCTTTAGGTCCATCGGGTTGGCACCGGCAGCTACATTCTTCAACCCAGATTTCACGATGGCCTGAGCCAAAACGGTGGCCGTTGTGGTACCATCACCGGCTTGGTCAGCCGTTTTGGATGCTACTTCTTTCACCAATTGAGCGCCCATATTTTCGACTGGGTCCTTCAATTCGATTTCGCGCGCTACGGTTACTCCGTCTTTGGTTACGGTTGGTGCGCCAAATTTTTTGTCGATCACCACATTTCTGCCTTTAGGACCTAAGGTTACCTTCACTGCGTCGGACAAGGCATCGACACCACGCTTGAGCGCATCACGCGCTTCTGTATCAAAATGAATGTTTTTGGTTGCCATAATATTGTTTTTTAAATTGTTTTAATGATTTAAATTAATCGATAATCGCTAAAATATCCGATTCGCGCATAATGAGGTAATCGGTTCCTTCGATGTTGATTTCAGTACCGGAATATTTTCCGTACAGAACGGTTTGACCAGCTTTAACAGTCATGGGCTCGTCCTTCTTACCATTCCCAACAGCGATTACTTTACCTTTTTGCGGCTTTTCCTTGGCGGTGTCGGGAATGATGATACCTCCAGCGGTTTTTTCTTCTGCAGCGGTGGCTTGAACGAGCACCCGATCTGCAATGGGCTTGATTTTTACTGACATAATTTTAAGTTTAAAGGTTAATTGGTTTGATGACCGCCAATGAACAGCAACTGTGCCAATAGCTGAATCCTTGTATCGAATGAACCAAAAAGTCGGAAAATCACTTGAAAGACTGACAAACTGGCAAATCAACCTGACATATGGAACAGTACGAAAGATATTTTGTCAGTTTCTCTGCTGTTCTTGCCTATTCCAAGGCACCGAATGAATGAACGCACTCAGTTGCACACTATCGTAACACCACATAATATATCTACATTCGGCATTCCACCAGAAGCAACAAACAAGAAAGGCCCCCAGATGGAGGCCTTTTCTATAAAGACTAGTAGTGATTTAATCCACAAACAAGGTTTGCAAGCTCGTTGCTGTTTACTGCGCAGGGGTGGCGGCACCCGGAGCGGCACCCGGAGCGGCACCCGGAGCGGCACCCGGAGCGGCACCCGGAGCGGCACCTTGGCCCTGAGGTGCGGGCGCTGTACCCCCAGCAGCAGGCGACTGTGCACCTGGAGCAATTGGCGCTGGAGTACCAG
>VGGT01000080.1 GCA_016868485.1 Bacteroidota bacterium | reverse complement strand
CGGTCACTACTATAATCTGACCTGCCGCCAGGAGGGTCAACTCATTGATGATGCTTGGCTTGCCTGTTCGCTCATCGAAGCGTTTCCATTTAAGCCCAAGGAAAGCAGGGGATAGTCGACTTAAAATATGATCCGTATCGTCGGTAGACGCATCCGAACCCACCCACACCTCAAGCTTGTGTTTGGGGTAACGACACCGAAAAATGGATCGGATCTTATCTTCAATTACGCACTCTTCATTGTGTGCCGCCATAAGAACGCTCACACTGGGAAACTCCTCCAGTGGCTCAAATTCGGACTGAGAACGAGCCGCTGCGCGTTTCATGAGCCATGGAAACAGCAGATAACTGTAAGCAATGAGCAGTAGACTAAACAGGGCGGTGGCCGTGCACACAATCATAGGCTGCGCAAATGTCGGTAAAAATCGCTGAGCTTGGGGGCCAGGACTGTGGCGCCAAAATGGGAGGATACAAAGTGGTGACCGGCCTCACCCAACCGACGTGCCAGTTGGGGATGATCACGCAACCGCTGACATTGTTGTGCAAATTCTTCAGCATTTTCGGCTGCCAGGTAATGAACATCGGCCTCCACATCAAGGCCCTGCACCCCTTTGGCACTGCTGATGATTGGAAGCCCCAATGCAAGTGCTTCCAGGATTTTGATCCGAATGCCACTACCGCTTCGCAAAGGCACCACCACAACAGGATGTGATTTGAGGAATGACTCCGCATCGGCGACTGTGCCATGCATCAGAACCCCATCAATTTTTTTGCGCATCAGCGCATCTGGAAAGTTCTTTCCAGCAACATTTAACTGCATATCAGGGCATTTTCGATGCAATTCGGGCCACCACGATTCGAGTAGGTGATGAACCGCTTCCCTATTGGGCTGCCAGTCGAGGCTCCCTAAAAAAGATAGTTGTTTCAATCGTTCGGGGGCTATGGGTTCAGGCTTGGGTCGGGTCGTCACAACACTACCCAGCACCTCGACTGGCTTTGGGGTGTTGGCCGCGAAAAATTGTGCTGTGGCCTTGCTGATGGCCAAAATTCCATCGACGGATTGAGCGAGACGGAGCTCGAAGGCCGCCAATCGACTCGATTGACTGCTTAAATAGGCTTTTTTGAGCGGATTTTTTGTGCGGTTAGCCAATTCCGACCATATTTCATGTTCTACATTGTGCGCCCTAAGCACAATCGATGCATCGGAATATTCGCGCATCATCGGAAGCCATCCCCCAAGAAACGGCCCCTCTAACTGTATGATGTCGAATGTTTCCTCCATCAACAACCGACGAAGCTCGTTCCAAACAATGGGCTGCATAAACCTGATGCTGTGGTACGGTTCATGTGAGCAGAGCCAATTGGCCGCCATTGAAAAGGGAACAAGCACAGTGTTGAGGTCAAAAGTGCGCAAACGATATTGCTGAGAAAATCGCTCGGGAAGATTTTGAACCGATATATGGTTTCGGCTTGCATTGGGCGCAAATAGACGGATGGAGCTTGGAATTTTCTCCTGAAGGTCCATCATGGCCTGGACCGCCAGACTTCCACCATCATAAAGGGGGAATGGAATGCGGTTTGCGATTTGCAGAATCCTGAGCACCGGTAGGCTTTCGCTCATGTGCGGTTCAATTCAAAAGGGGTTTTCTTTTCCAAAATCGAGACCATCGGAGCAGCGGAATTCGTCCTTCGCGATTGGCAACGCGTGTCAATAAAATTCCCGCTGGCAGCAATACAAGACTTGATATCCACATGCCGAGGTGTACATCCACCACGCCATCGCGTGCCAGCTTTTCGCTGCTCATGGTGATGACGTGATAGATGAGAAACAACAGGATCGAGATGAGCATGGGTAATCCCAAACCCCCACGCCGGATGAGTGCGCCCATAGGGGCGCCGATGAGGAAGAAAAGAAAGCAGGCAAAGGACAGCGAAAATTTCCTGTGGATTTCGAGATAATGGCGGTTGAGCATATGTCTACGGCCCTCCAGTTCCCGCAAACGCATAGAACTGTAGCCCTGAAGGGTTTGTGCCGACTGAACCGCATCACGGATTAGTGTTATGGAATCGGTATGGGTGATTTTCTGTTCCGTGCGCCTTTTTTCTGCCCATAGGGCGGCGAGCGAATCGCCTCTGCTGCGTGCAGACTCGATGATTTGTCCGGCTCCACCGGGCAAATTCGTGGCCTCTTTGGTCGGTAGATTGTGACGACCCAGTACCGAAAGCGTCTCCGCTTGGGCAATGGCCAAAGGCTGTGGATCATCGACACTTTCTTTTTGATCCTGCGACTGTTCCGAGTCCAAACGTGTTGGGGTATGGGCCCCTGATGGCATACTGTGCGAGCCGCGCACGTGCAGTCGCCGGGAGCGAGGGGGCGGCGGTGTTGCCGATTTCTTGAACAAGTTGCTATCCCCAAAGCGATAAAAATTCCGCATGGTTTGTCGGATGTCGCGGTCGCGCTCCGCATAGGCCATTTCGAGCGAATCGGTTGCCAGTTTCAGCTGTTTCAGGTTGAGCATCGAAAAATAATCACGAAAAATCGACTCATCGCTTCGTTTCATGTTGAATGACGACAAGTCAAAGTGGATTTCCTGAACAGCAAAGCTTGTTTTTAGGTGAGGGCGGTTGCGACGTGAGGGCGCATCCTCCTGAAGCTCTTCATAAGTGAACCCATCATACAGCTTCAGGCTGAGGTATCTTTGGTCGGCACTCATCGTCATTTTGCCTCGCTTGGCGGTGATGACACTGGTGTTGCCCCGACCGCTGCTGTGGTCATAAATGAGAATATCGCGCAAACGCTCACCGTCTTCACTTTTTTGCCCAACCCGTAATGCGTAATTTTCAATTTCGGTGTAGAATCTTCCCTCTTTGATCGATAGTGCAGGTTTTTTTTGCTGGATGTCGAACAGGAGTGAACCGAATTTGAGGCGCGATTGGGGCAAGAGGGTGTCTGAGAAAAGAAATGCTGATAAGCTCAAGATAACCGATAAAAACAAGAGAGGGCGCACCAATTTCCATAAACTAATGCCCGCTGCTCGGGTGGCCGTGAGTTCGTTAAACTCGCCGAATTGCCCCATGGTCATAATTGAAGAGAGCAACATGGCCAAAGGAAGCGCCATGGGCACAAAACTGGCCGATGCATACATCAGTAGCTCAGCAATCACATACCATTCTAGCCCTTTTCCTACGAGATCATCCATGTAGACCCACAAAAACTGCATCACCAAAATGAACAAGACGATGAAAAAGGTGAGGAAAAATGGCCCCGCAAAGGTCCTGATCAGCAGTCGCCCGAGTACACCCACCCTTAAAATGCGATTATGCCCCGATTCGACTGCGTAAAGTGGCCATGGCCTGGTCCCACAGCATTCGGTTTTCATCCTCTTCGCCTGCCGCACAAAAATCAGAGATCAGAATGGATACATCCGAGGTGAGTTCATCTACTTTAATGCGCATCTCGAAAAATTCACCGGCAGGTGCGTCTTTCCAACGAAATCGAACATGGGAGTTGTTCTTATTTTCTAGTAAATCTGCGCGGTTACTGCTCTGATTCCAGACAAACTCGTAGTCACCCCCATGCACATTCACCCGATCCGCAAACCAGGTTTCCAAACCGGAAGGTGTCGATATTTGCTTGAAAAGCAGCTTGGGAGAGCAGTGGAACAAATATTCCAACTTGAAACTGACGCGTTGTTCCATCCGCTTGGATTTTCAGGACTTTGGCTGAGTGAACCCCGTGGAATGGGGAGCTGCCAAAACACAATAATACGAAAAAGGAGGGATTTGTGCAAATGTTTTGGATCATCTAGTATATTTGCGCCCTGAATTGGCGAGGTAGCTCAGTTGGTTAGAGCGCAGGATTCATAACCCTGAGGTCACGGGTTCAACTCCCGTCCTCGCTACACATTTTTTCTTCCCGTTGTCAATTCTTCAAATCCCATAGGGTTTTTCATGAGGAATCACCCGTCAAAACGTGAGGAATCACCCGTCAAAACGTGAGGAAGCCCGAGTCAAAACGTGAAGAAGCCCGAGTCAAACGATCATTGATTGCCCGACCCAATCCAATATCTGGCGCCTTTTCTGCGTAAATAATCGAGGCGCCTCTGTTGTCGAGCTCTCGGATGCATCTGAACAAATTGCGGGCCGCCTCGTTCAGATCAGCGGTTTTGCTCAAAATTAACTGACGTTGTTTATCCACTGCGGGCAATTCATGGGAGAACCGAATCCAGTAGGCCTCTGAAAATTGAATTGGGCTTAGGTTGGATGTTCGTTCTTGCCAGTCATCACCCGAATAAGTAAGAAGGGTGCACCGGGGTGCATAGTGACTGTGCAGCATGCCTGGTGATCCAGGGCGCGAAGAAGACAGGGTTTTTTGAATCTTTATTCCCAGAAATGCCTCTAGTTCTTCTTCAGGCAGCCCCCCTCGGCGCAGAATGACAGGCGCTGAGCCGCTGAGGTCTAATACCGTACTTTCCAAGCCTACCTTGCTTTCCCCTCCTTCCAAGATATAATCTATTTTTGCTCCCAATTGCTGATGAACATGGGAACTGCAAGTGGGACTCACATAACCGAATGGATTGGCACTGGGCGCGGCTAAAGGGAAGTTGATCTGCGACAATAAGTGGAGCGTTTGCGGGTGGTTGGGCACCCGAATGGCGACAGTATCTAAGCCAGAGCTCACCAAATCCGGGATGATCGACTTGCGTTTTAGAACCAGCGTAAGCGGGCCGGGCCAGTAATGTTCAGCGAGTCGCCACGCCATTTCAGAGGGCTCTTCGACGTACATGCCGAGATCCGATCCTTGTGCCAGGTGAACGATCAAAGGATCGAACGTAGGCCGATTTTTAACCTGAAAAATCGACAAAACAGCGTCTTCATTTAGCGCATTTGCGGCAAGTCCATAAACCGTTTCCGTGGGAATGGCCACCAATCCGCCTGCACGAAGAATGTTGACTGCTTTTTCGATGTCCGTCCCAATGTTTGTGGTCTCTCGGTTCATGCCGCAAAAATAGTCGCTCTTGCCATTTTCGGCCATTTTTCATAGAATTGTGGTTTGGATTCCATCTAATCCCAAAGTGAATCGAAAGTGAATCGAAATTTACCCCAAGCTAAGCGGTGTGCAATCAGTGTGAAGCATGAACGATTTTCCTGTCCGCTGATGAACGAAGAAACAACAGACCAAAGCACTGTATGAAATATAAACTGACCGAATGCATCAGACTGCTTCCCATTTGGGTGCTGCTGATGTACCCATTTGGGCATTCCGAGCTACATGGACAGACCATTCGATGCTACACCACCGAGATGGAGGAGCAGATGTACGGCGCTCAAAAGCCCTTCATCGACGCCCAGTTCGAAGAATGGATGGCGCGCAAACGGGCCGAAATGGCAGCCAACCCTCAGCCCGAAACCGGCCCCCGCATACTGCCCACCGTCGTGCACATCATCTACCGAAATGAAAGCGACGCGTGGAACATCAGCAATGCTCAGGTCTTATCGCAAATTCAGGTCCTGAATGAGGACTTCATGCGACAGAATCCCGACACAGCCAATACACCCGTTGTTTTTCGCCCGGTGGCGTCCAATTCCAACATCCAATTTTGTTTGGCCCAACAAGATCCGTCCGGTAATCCCACCAACGGCATCATCCGTCATGCTTTTCCCAACACCACCAGCTACAGCACAAGTACTTTCAACAGCCAAATCAAGCCCAACACGATATGGGATCCCAATCGTTACTTCAATATTTGGGTGGCTAACCTCAGCGGGGGCGTATTGGGTTATGCACAGTTTCCCTCCGGAACCGGACTACCAGGGCTCACAGGGGGCAGTGCCAATACCGATGGGATTGTGTTGCTCTATTCCTCTGTGGGGCGACCACCAGCAAATCCATTTCCCGGACAGTACAATGGCGGGCGAACAGCAACGCATGAAGTAGGGCATTTTCTGGGCCTGCGGCATATTTGGGGCGACGGCGGGTGCTCCGTCGATGATTACTGCGATGATACACCGCGCAGCAGTCAATCCAATTCGGGATGTCCGAACGTGAATCGCTGCAACGATATGACCTTTCCGCCCAATCCGACAACCGATTGGCCGGATATGGTTCAAAATTATATGGACTACACCAACGATGCGTGCATGAATATTTTTACGGCCAACCAGACCGAGCGCATGAATGTCGTTTTGCAAAACGGCACCCGTCGGGCCAGCCTTCTCACCAGCAATGGATGTCAACCCCCCATCCTACGGCCGGTGGCAGCTTTCGCGCAATCGGCCGATTCGGTTTGCAGGGGTGGATTCGCGGCCTTCCGCGACTTGAGCCAAAACAATCCCGACATCCGATTGTGGCTTTTTCCAGGGGGCGTTCCAGCCACAGACACAGGTGCCGCGCCAGGGCCTGTTCGCTATGACTCCGCTGGCCTTTACCCCGTTACGCTCATTTCCACCAACGTCACCGGTTCGGATACCCTTGTTCGGCAGTTTGCAGTTCGGGTCAACGACTCCCTACCCGTCACACTCGGAACCCTATCGCCGATCTGCGTGAACGCAGGGGTCACCACCTTGCGCATCGGATACCCGCGCGGAGGCCGCTACACGGGCGTGGGTACATCGGGCGATAGTTTGTTTAGTCCTTCTGTGGCTGGGGTAGGAACCCATACCCTCACCTATACCCTCCCAGGATGTCAGCTTTCTCAGAGCACCTCCGTTCAGGTTTTACCCGTGACCCAGGTAAACATTGACTCCTTGCCCGCTCGGATATGCCTCAATGCATCTCTTGTAAATCTAACGGCAAATCAATCGGGAGGGAATTTTTCTGGCCCCGGTGTTACCGGCAGTAGTTTTAACCCACTTGCGGCTGGTGTTGGAACGCACGCGCTGGTGTATGCACTGCCCAACAGCAATGGATGCGTTTCAGTCGATACGGCCATGATTGTGGTTGATTCACTACCTCGAATAACGACAACGCCAGCCAACATTCCTGCGATTTGTGTGAATGCTTCTCCTATTGCGCTTCCGCAAGGGGTTCCTGCTGGTTCTTGGTCGGGCCCAGGGGTGCGCAACGACAGCCTGATTCCCTCACTCGCAGGGGCAGGCGTGGTTGCAATAACCTACACAACCCTGCCCGATGCGAATTCGGGTTGTGTGAATCGGATCACCCGCAGCATCACCATCAACCAGCCGCCCGCACTCACTTTTTGGCCGGTGAATCCAATCTGTGTACGGGGGTCCAACATCCTCCTGAACCAGGCCAGCATACCCGGGGGTACGTACACCGGACCGGGTGTTTCATTCGGGATATTTAGTCCGGCCCAAGCGGGTGTTGGATTACACACGATCGAATACAGCGGACAAAGCGGCGGATGCACGGTCATCGGTTCATACACCATCCGTGTTTTTGAAGCGCCGTCTGCTGAAATAGAGTCTGTTTCGGGCGCTCTTCGATCGGTAAACGCAGGCAGTTCTTATCGCTGGTTTGTGGATGGCATTTGGATCGATACCATAGCTATTCGCACGCTCGTGCCACAACGAAGTGGGGTTTATCGATTGATTGTAGATTCGGCGGGTTGTCTGTCTGACTCGAGCGCCGGATTTTCCTTCTTTATGACGTCGTTCGAGGAAGATTTCCCAACATCGACCTTTCAAATCTATCCCAATCCCGCCCATTCTGAGCTTTATTTGAAAGGTATCGATCTGAATCACCAAACGGATTGGGTTGCGGTGGATGCCTCCGGTCGGCGCATTGCATTGGCCGGGCGGCCGGAGGGTGATGCCCTCAAATTGGATCTGAGTGCCCTACCGAATGGATGGTACATTCTGGAGTTTATATCGCGCAACGGGCTAGGTCGCCTCAGGTTTGTGAAGCGGTAGAACGGAAGGGTAGAGTCAATCGTAGCGAGGGTAGGATCAATCGTAGGGAGGGTAGAATCAATCGTAGCGTGGGTAGAAGCAATCGGAGGAAGGGTAGAGTCAATCGGAAAGCAATGCTTGCAGATGTTCGAAGATGCCTGTGGCGTCCAATCGATGCAATGCATACAATTCAT
>VGGT01000079.1 GCA_016868485.1 Bacteroidota bacterium | reverse complement strand
GGTTGGTTGCCTAGCTCAATGCGGGGTGCAGCACGTTGTATGCGTAGAACGAGGAAAAATGCGGCTGCAGAAAAGCAGGCCAGTATGATCATCAGGAAAACGAGGTTCCCGATGGGGTATGCCTCGTTCAAGAGGTCGTTGTTGCCGACCTCGTTTCGGTCGTTATTGTGGGCGCTGGACGGGCGATTCTCTGCCTTTTCTTCATCAACAGCTGTTTCGCTCTTCCCATTCGAAACTTGTTTATTCTGAACATAGGATGCGTACGCTTGTGGCGCCAAGGCCGATGCTATAACCCGCGCGTTGTGCTTGAGCATGCTGAGGTAGGTGTCGGCTCCGCTTCCCTTTGGACCCATACTATCGGCATACAGTTTGCCGCCCAATCGAATGCCACCATCGCGCGCCACCTGCTGCATGAGGCGTGGATTGAGGGTGGTTTCCACAAAGAGCGCCGGTAGGCGTCGACTCTGAATGTTTCTGACCATTTCTTGGAGGTCGCTGGTGCGCACTTCAGCATCGGTTGTGGTGCCAAGGAGCGACAAGACCGCATAGCCATAGCGGTTGCCCATATACCGAAATGCATCATGGGTGGTGGCAATTACCCGATGTTTGGGTGGAACAATCGATAAGATTCGACGAATGTAGGCATCGGTTTCTCCCAATTGTTGATCATAGCCTAACCATCGGTCCTCTAAATACTGACGTTGATCGGGCATCAGCTTGATGAGTGCCGAGCAAATATTGCGGGCGTATCGCCGACCATGCACCGGATCCATCCAGGCATGTGGGTCAACACTTCCTTGGTGTTCAGCACTTTGAATGGGAACGATTCCTGTTGTTGCAACCACCCTTATGGCCCGTTGACTGGTGTTCCTGATTAATTTTTCCAGCCAGCCTTCCAGGGTAAGCCCGTTTTCTATCACCAGATCCGCACGCGACAGTAAGGCAGCATCGGTGGGTATGGCTTCGTAGGTATGGGGGTCGGTGCCTGTTGGAAGCAACGACACCACCGTACAGGCATCACCAGCGATTTGGCCGGCGATATCAGCTAGAAACCCTGTGGTGGCCACCACCAAGGGGCGTTGACTTTCGTTTTTTTGGCTGCCGGATTTTGGAACTGAATTTTGGGAAAGGGGAGCGGATGCGGGCCGTTCAATTTTCGCTGATGCGCGTGCTGGGGTGAATAAATAGGGCGATGAACCCAAGCCGTCGCGCAGGGACGTTCCTAAGAAAAAAAACAGAAGAAAGGTCAAGTTGAACTGAGTTCGACGAAATAGGGACATATGAAATGCAAAAATACGAAATTTAGACCGCCCTAATAATTAATTTCGAACAGTCTTAAATCATAGGGCTTTTTAAACTGTGAATGGTGTGCCAACGATATTTGACCAACAAAACTCTTTCCCCGATTTCTGTGTTTATTTTGCATCATAAATGATGATCGCCTATGTTCTTTCTACCGCCTCTTCCGCCTCTACCACCGCTCCAACCTCCTGCAGAATCCATTGAAGTACAGCTTAGGACAGTCGACCCGCTAAAACCCAGTGACCATTCACGTGCGGTCAATTCTCCCGGGGCAACATCTCGATTCTTCCTCCCGCCAATTTGGTCAGGTACAGCAAATGCCTCTCCAGGTGTCACATGGCCAAATAAGTTCACGGAATCCTTCATTAATCAACATATTCTTCATTCTAAAACCAACAAAATGTCATTCGAATTACCTTCTCTCCCTTATGCCTATGATGCGCTTGAGCCGCACATCGATGCAAACACCATGCAAATTCATCATGGAAAACACCACGCAGCCTATGTCAACAACCTAAACGCCGCCCTCACCGGGACGCCTCATGAAGGAAAATCGCTGGAGGAGTTGATGTCCATTGTGAGTCAACTGTCACCCGCGGTTCGGAACAATGGCGGAGGCCACTTTAACCACAGCTTGTTTTGGACCGTTTTATCGCCCAATGGTGGCGGTGCCCCAACCGGTGATTTGGCCAGCGCAATAGCCCGCGATTTTGGTTCATTCGAAACATTTAAAGAGAAGTTTGCCCAAGCAGCCGCCACGCGATTTGGTTCGGGCTGGGCCTGGCTGTGCTCTGAAAAGGGAAAGCTATCGATTTGCAGCACACCCAATCAAGATAACCCGCTGATGGATGTGGTGACCGACTGCCATGTGATCCCTGTTTTGGGATTGGACGTTTGGGAGCATGCCTATTACTTGAAGTACCAAAACCGACGCCCCGACTACATCTCTGCTTTTTGGAATGTTGTGAATTGGGATGAAGTAAGCCGTAGGTATGCCGCGGCAAACTAATGGTCTGTAGCTAAATACGCAAAAAAAAGCCGGTTCGTGAGAACCGGCCTTTTTTTGTCCGATGATGGGCTTATTGATCCCACCAAAGGCGTTGTAGAAATCCATCTGCGCCCTGTAAGTCGATGAAATTCTTGTTGTATAAACGCTCATTTTGGGGATAAGGAAGCCTCCGTGGAATTTCCGTGAACTGAGCGCCCGGGTAAACAGATAAAGCCGGGAAATTGGTGCGACGCCAGTCGGTCCACGCTTCCACATGGGTGAACATTGCCACATACTTTTCGTTCATGACTTGTTCCAATGTGGGGTTAGCCGATAGACCGTTCAAATAGGTTGTGGCTGCCCCTGAGGAAACCCCCAACGACGACATATTGGCATCAACCGCATCGCGTAGTGCTGCACCAGCACCCGATGACTGGCGCTGACGAACTTCGGCCTCGATAAACTTCAATTCAGCATAGGTCATCAAATTCAATGGCGAAGTTTCAGATCCATAGGCAGGCATTTCACTGGAGTCAGCGGAACGATATAATGAGATTCTGGGATCGTTTTTGCCCTCCATCATGGAATACATGGTGCCAAACTGGCTAATATAACCGGCACGTTGGGTGTTGAACTGATACCAGGGATTCGCATTGGGCGATACCTGGAAAGTAATCCGGGCATCATCAGCATTAGAAGCCAAACCAGCGGCTACTTCAGCGAGTATTCCCGCAGGGTTGTAGCCCGGTTTTTTGGAAAGATGGTTCATGTAGCGCGCTTTAAGTGAGTGGGCTAATTTGGTCCACTTGCTCAAACTCCCTGCATATACCAGGTCTTCGGCACCCGGTTTGATGGCCGATGTTGTGGCCGCCATATTCACGATGGCCTCATCCAACAAAGTCATGATCTGCGCGTAAATCTGCTCCTGAGAATCATAAGATGGATTTAACCCATCGGCACCCTTCAGGGCATCGCTGTAGGGAATTTCCCCCCAGATGTCGGTAAAGTGCCCCAAATACATGGCGGTCATTACTTTGGCCACGCCCGCATAATTGGGAGAAGTGGCCTCTGTTTTGTCGATAATGATCTTCAGGTCATACAGCCCACCGGCGTAGCCATTATCGGACCACACCTGATCAAAGTCTGCCTCACCGATCTGTGCATAGCGATTGTGTGCGAGTGACTGCCGGTCGGTGCCGGTCATTTGCTGCATAAAAATGGATGTGAGTCGGGCCACCGCATCGCCCTGTGCCATTCCAAAGGAAATTTGGGCAGAAGGCAGTAGGACCTGTACGGATACGTCCGACGGACGAGCAGGATCGGTAGTATACTCCTCTAACCAATCCTTTGAACATCCTGCCAAAACAAAAAGCAGGAAGCTGAGAGAAATAAAAGATAGCTTTTTCATGTTTTGTTTCTGTTTTTAGAAGTTGGCTTTCAGACTGAAGATAACGCCCTTCGTGTTGGGCATATTGAAATAATCGGCGCCCTGGCTGTTGGTAGCACCTGAAAGGTTCGTCTCGGGGTCGATGCCTTTGTAGTCGGTAAACAACAACAAGTTTCTTCCGGATACACCAAGCGTAATGCCCTTTAGTGTACTTCCGGATTTGAAGTAATTCGAAGGCAGGCGGTAGTTCAATGACAACTGACGCAAGCGAACCCACGATCCGTCTTCGATGAATGGACTAGAAGCACCAGTAAAGCCACTGAGCGGACCTGCGGCGTACGAAGTGTAATCAGCAGGAACAGGGGTGTTGTTGGCCTGTCCACTCACATCCTCGCCATTGATGATGGTGCCAGGCGCGTAAACACCCGTATTTCCGGTTTTAACGTCCGTCCATACGAACTCGCCCGAACGATCTCCGCCTACATCAGCATGCGTTCCGAAATAGTAAAGGGCTCCACGGGTACCGTTCCAGATGTCGCCACCCTGACGAATGTCCCACAACATATCCATGCTCCAATTACCCCAACTGATATCGGAATTAATGCCCATGAGCCAATCCGGGTTCGGGTTACCAACAACCACTTCCGTAGATGAATAGATAGGGTAGCCGTTTTCATCTACCAAGGCATTGCCATTGGCGTCGCGCTCCCAGTCATCTCCATACAGGGTTCCATAGGCCTCGCCTTTTACGAGACGTTGGTTGGCACCGAAAAAGCCCCAAGGCAAGTCAATGACATCTACGCCAGGCGCTAGTTCAATAACCTTATTGCGGTTGCGCGTAAATACCACGCCAGCATTCCATTTCACCGAATTGTTGTCGATCAGTTTGATGCGGGTATTCAACTCTATACCCTTGTTTTCCATCTGACCAATGTTTTGGTACATATTGGTGAACCCGGTAGATCCCGCAACGGGCACCGCCACGATCAGGTCTTTCGACTGTTGGTTGTAATAGGTCAGATCGACAGTCACGCGGTTATCGAGTAGTCCCAATTCCAATCCGATTTCATTGGTTTGTGTGAATTCAGGACGTAGGTTGGGGTTTCCCAAAACATCCGATAAAGAGAAACCCGTTGTTGTGCCAAAGGGAAATTGTACTCCATCGATCCAGCCAGACAGAGAGCTGGCTTTGTTGAAATAGGTCCGGTTAGAACCAAATGCAGGCTCAAGTCCCACTTTCGCTGTAGAAAAGCGTAGTTTACCTGAGCTCAGCGTCCCCGTACTCATGCCAATTGTTTCCGTGAAAATCCAGCTTCCACTGAGGGAGGGGTAGAAGATCACCTGCGAAACATCCCCAAAAGTAGAGGCCTGGTCGCCCCTTGCAGTGGCTGTCAAGAAGAACTGATTTTGATAGCCGAGCGACAACTCGCCATAAACGCCAGCCAGACGACGGCGTTGTACACTTTGTGAAGCAATGATATTGGAGGCATTTGAAAGGTTGTTAAAGCCTTCTAATGCATACCCGTCACCCTGTGCATAAACATTATCGAGGTTGCGCTGGTTCACGTTCCAACCCAACATCAGGTTGGCATCAAGGTCGCCGAATTGCTTTTTAGCACGCGCCACGAGGTCGCTGTTCAACTCCGACCAGGTGTAAACGTCTTCGATAATTCGGCCATTAACCGCATTCCGTGATTGACGCGCAAAAACCTGCGTTCGTCTATCCGTATAGTTATCTGTTCCCAGGCGGTACATAAAGCTTAGCCAATCAGTCGCATTGTAATCGGCCTGCACATATCCTTGCACACGATTCACTTTGTCGTTGAACGGGTTTTGGTTTATGGTCCAATAGGGATTGTCGTAGGTGGTATGGTACCTGCGTTGTGTGCCATTGGGCAATAGGTACGAAGCCGGATCATCGGCCTCAGAGGCGCCACCAGAGTTATCGAATGTGGGTGAAGTGCGCAACAAACCCAACATGAGTCCGGATGTATTAGAACCCTGTTGGATGCGCTGTCCTCCTGACGTCGAGAAATTAACCGATGATGATAACTTCATCTTTTGTGATACCTGAGCCATGCCACTCGCCCGCACGGTTGTTCGGCTGAAGTCGTTCAATGGGATGATCCCCGATTCGCGAAGGTTACCGACAGACATATAATAAGTGGTGCGGTCATTTCCTCCAGAAACACTTAAGTTGTTGTTGAATCGGTAGCCCGTGCGGAAGAAATCATACTGATTGAATTTGGGGACGCTTCCTTTTGTGCCAGGAGCCATTAAAGAATCAACGCCCGTGATGCTTCCACTGCTGGTAAAGCCTAAATCACTAACTTTTGGACCCCAAGAGAAAGGGGTAGAGTTACCATTGGCAAAGGAACGATATACCCCAAGTCCTTGAGCATAAGTATCCTGCAATTCAGGCAGTTTGTTGGGCGACATGGTTTCCATGGAGGAAGAGTAATCGACAGTAAACGGACGGTTAAACTTGCCCTTCTTGGTGGTGATCAAAATCACACCATTAGCGCCCCGTGTGCCATATAGCGAGGCAGCAGCCCCGCCTTTCAATACGGAAATATCTTCGATATCATCGGGGTTGATGTCGATGGCGCGGTTGGATAGGGCAACACCACCCCGCAAGTCTTCCGTGTTGAGTTGAGAATTGTCGATCGGCACCCCATCGACCACAAACAGCGGTTGATTGTCGTTTGCACTAAACGAGGCATTACCTCTTATTTTAATGTAGGATGCAGCGCCAGCGGCACCACTCGATGCGGTTACCTGAACGCCGGCAGCCTTGGCCGACATAGCGGAAACCATATTGCTTTCGCCAGAGGCACGGATTTCAGCTCCGCCGACTTGTTCAACACTATAACCCAGTGCCTTTTTTTCGCGGCTGATGCCCAAAGCGGTAATTACCACTTCGCCCAATTGCTCGGCATCAGGCGACATCATCACCTCCATCGGAGTTGCAGTGACCTTCAATGTGAGCTTCTCCATCCCCAAATAGGTAAAACTGAGGGATGAGTTGGGCGATGCCACCCGCAGACGGAATCGGCCTTCTGCATCGGAAATGGTGCCATTGGTTGTGCCCGTTTCCACAACGGCAACCCCCGAGAGCGGTGTCTTTTGGCCGGCATCACGAATGATTCCTGTTGCCGTGAGCGATTGAGCTGAGGCGAGTCCCATCGGAACCAGCCAGCAAACCAACCAGAGAAAAAGTTTGTTTGAGTTCATAAAGTTAATTTAAGGTTAAGAAAAAAAATGGAATTTATGGAGATTTTTATTCAATCGCTTCAAAGTCCATCAAGAACTTATCCACACAAAGTGTGCATTTAAGTGTGCATTTAGGATGGGGCTCGTGTTTACATGCGCTGAGCGGCCGACTAAAACGAGGCGGATATAGCCGATAATGGGTGAATTCTGCCTATTTTTGTAGGTTTATTATTCAGTAGTCTATTAATCGGTACTTGTGAAGATCATCACAAACACATTCAGATTCGAACAGATTGTACTTCGAAGATCTTTAGGATTGATATGGGTGTATATTTTGGTTTTCACACCCTACATCAGCGCCCAAACAGTCAGGAATGCGCATAGTGAAGGAGCTTGGACTTTAGAACGTTGCATCAAACATGCGCTCGACAGCAACCTAAGCATACGGCAGGCTGCTATTCAAGTCACCAACAACAGAAATGAACTTCGTCAACTGCAACTAAGTCGCTATCCCACAGCCAACGCAGGTAGTTCACTCAGCCTCAACAACGGAAGGGTCATCGACCCGTTCACCAATACCTTCGATGAACAAACCATCGAGTCCAATCAGTTGAGTTTACAGAGTGGAGCCCTGCTGTATGGAGGAGGTCAACTCAGGCAGGGTATTAAGTCACAGGAAATGGCCTTCGAAGCCAGTAAGGAGGATTTAAACAGCACCAAAAACAACATTGCCCTCAGCATCGCCAACTTGTATTTGCAGGCTCTTCTGGCCGAAAAACTAGAAGAAACGGCTGTACAACAATTGGAAATGACCCGTGCGCAACGCGAACGAATCCAAAAATTAGTCGATGCCGGCGCTTTGAGCATCGATAATCTACTGAACATCAGGGCACAGGAGTCCAGTGAGGAGTTGGCGTTGGTGAATGCCCGAAACACCACCATCAATGCACTGGTTAATCTTGCGCTCCAATTGCAGTTGCCCGATCCCAGTTCATTCCGGATCAAGCAAGCCACTCAATTTGACCTGCAATCACCATTAGAAATCGGCATTCAAGCATTGTATGCCCAAGCCGAGCAACGTATGCCCGAACTAAAGGCCGCACAATTGCGCGAAAAGCAAGCCTTGTATGGTTTATCTGCAGCGCGGGCGGCAAGGT
>VGGT01000078.1 GCA_016868485.1 Bacteroidota bacterium | reverse complement strand
TTGGCGCAGAGCCTGGCGGAGATCCTCTCCCGATAAATTCTGGGTCGAACTGTAGTAGGCTCTTGAATAGGAAGCTTGTCCACCCAAACCCACAAAGGCCTGTCCACCCCCCGCCCCAATCAGCAGCGATGACGCATTGTAGATGTTGTGTCGCGGTTGAAAGCGGATGGGGATTCGGGTTACCCTCCCTGGGGGTAAAATCAAAACAGAACCAGGCGCATAAAAAGCAGGCGTTCCGAATACACCCAAGGTGTTCAAGCGGATGGGGAGTGAATCACTACCCGGGTTAAACAGTGATACCCAAGCCGTATCATCGGCCAATTCGGTGGTGGCCATAAACGAAACCGATTGAGGCTGGTCGAACGGAAGCTGTTGGGCCACCAAATCTAAAGAAAAGAGCGTCAAAACGAGGAGCAGAACAGAGAAAGGTGGCTTCATGGGATGATAAAAGGTGGCTTCATGGGGTGATAAAAGGTGGCTTCAGTTGGCGATCAAAAGGGAGAAAAAGACGTTTTTGAAGGAATCAGCTGCTTCAAATAAGGGGCTAAAATACCATTTTACCACATGGGAAAGTCATCCGATTTTCTCCGATATGCCCTAATTTTGTAGAATGACTCTAAACGAATTCGTTGCACAATACGACCGCGCAGGATCCGTGGTGCTCTTGGAAGGAAAAAGGGAAGTCAATGCACAGGATGCCCCGCTTCTCACTGAATTAGGCCGGATACTGGCATCTAAAACGCAACACATGACTTTTCGAAGCGGCAATGCTCCGGGTTCCGATGAGCTTTTTTCCATGGGGGTAACAGAGGTCGACGCCAAGCGCCTTCAGGTCGTGACTCCCTACGGCGGTCACAGGAGCAAAGCCAATCATGCCCACCAGACCTATTCACTCGATGAAATTGACCTGGCCAATGAACCCGATATTGTGTATCAAAGCAAAACAGGGGGGCGCAATGATAAACTAATTGACCGATTTGCTGGGGGCAACCGCGACCGCGCCAGCATTAAAGCTGCCTACCTGGTGCGCGATACCGTAAAAGTGATCGGATCACGGGCCATTGCTCCAGCAAGCTTCGGTATTTTCTACGACAATCTAGATGACCCACGCCAGGGCGGGACGGGCCACACCATGACCGTTTGCTCCAACAACCTTGTACCCTATGTTGATCAGTCGGTTTGGATGACCTGGCTCGAAATCCACTCAAGCGGTGGTTAGTGGCATACTAATCGCTGAATATGTCGAACCCTAAGCCCAACGAATCCCCCGAACGGTCTCCCGCTTACAAGCACCTGGCCATCGAGGGCATGAGTTGCGCAGCATGTGCAGCAGGCGTTAAACGCATCCTCGAAAAGCAGGCCGGCATTCAATCGGCCGACATCCAATTGGCCAACCATACCGCACGCATTGGCTACACACCCGATCGGGTGGATTGGGCGGCAGTAGAACATAAGCTACAATCGGCAGGGTATGGATGGGTTCAATCAGACAATAGTACCGAGTCGACCGCTACGGAACTCCTGATTTCGGAAATAAAAAAACTGTCGAGCCGCACCTTCATGGCCGCCGTCTTGGGAATTCCCTTGATGGCCGTTGGGATGATCTGGATGCATGAAGATTGGGCGCGTTGGCTTATGCCCGCTTTGGCCACACCCATCATTTTGATTCCGGGCAAGCAATTTTTTGTGAAGGCCATACGACAAATTCGCACGGCCACTTGGGGCATGGACAGCCTTGTGGCGCTGAGTTGCACAACCGCCTTTGTATACAGTCTTTGGAACACCCTGTTTCCAGATGTACAACGCGAAAT
Source organism: Bacteroidota bacterium (assembly GCA_016868485.1). Lineage (GTDB taxonomy): Bacteria > Bacteroidota > Bacteroidia > UBA7662 > UBA7662 > F1-60-MAGs140. The sequence continues at coordinate 6,243 of VGGT01000078.1, read as the reverse complement.
GGGCCTAACACCCCATGTTTACTATGAGGGCATTGGAGCCATCATCGGGTTTCTGCTGCTTGGGCGATTGCTTGAGGGAAAAGCACGTTTAAAAGCCATTCAAGGAATAGGCGCGCTGCTCAGCGATCAGCCAAGCGTGGCGCTGTCTTGGAAAAATAACGCTTGGACAGGTGTTGCCATTGCATCTTTGCAAAGGGGCGATAAGGTACTCATCCAGGCCGGGGCACGTGTGCCCGTCGATGGCTGGGTGGAGGTGGGCCGAGCCGAAGTTGATGAGTCATGGCTCACCGGAGAGCCCTTCACGGTAACGCGTGGCGTGGGTGATGAAGTACTTGCAGGAAGCCAAACTGTATCGGGTAGCCTTGAGGTGGTGGTCAGGAGAAGAGGGTCGGAAACCTTGCAAGGACAAATTCATCAACAGATACGGGAAGCGCAGGCGGCGCGGGCGCCGATTCAAGACCAAGTCGACCAAATCACCCGGTGGTTCGTACCCGGGGTCGTGGGATTGGCGTTCATTTCTGCTGCGATTTGGTGGATGTTCGCTGAAGAAAATGCCTTTTCCATGGGATTATTGGCATTTGTGAACACCCTCATCATCGCCTGCCCGTGCGCTTTGGGGCTAGCCACCCCCACCGCACTCGCAGCCGGCCTTTCAAGCGCGGCTCGTATGGGCATTTTGGTGCGCGACCCTTCCGTTTGGGAAAAAGCCGGCACCATAAAAGTGTTGTTGTGTGATAAAACAGGTACCCTCACCGCAGGTCACCCGATGGTACGGTCGATCCGTTGGCATCCATCAATCCCTCCCGATCAGCAACGCGATCTGCTCAAAATGTGGCAAAAGTCGGCCCAACATACAACACAGCCCGTTGCCCATTCTCTCGTCCAATTTTCCGAAACCGGAGCAGACGACCTCAACAATGTCGTCCACGAAGCTGAACCGCAATCAAACCCGTTCTTAGCGTGGTCTAACATGGAAGAACATGTGGGACTTGGCGTTTCATTTCAGGTTATGGATCAACAATTTCGCTCGGGTCGTCGGTCCTTTGTTGAAGAAAAAGCACCGCAAAACCAAAGATCGGGGGATTCTTCGCTGCATCTTGGGGCTGATCATCGTTCAGCGGCTCAAGATGATTGGGACGATTGGATTCAGAATCAAGCAGCAGCTTCCGCTGAGTTGTGGTTGGGGTCAAATGGAACTTTACTGGCCTGTGCCTTGGTGGATGATCTCCTTCGTGCGGATGCCCTTGAATTTGTTGAACGCATGAAAGAAAAGGGGATTGAATTGATGCTGATCAGCGGTGATCGTCGAGAACGGGTAGCGTCGATGGCCCATGATTTAGGGATCAAATATTTCAAGGGCGACCTGCTTCCGGGCGAAAAGTTGGCGGAGGTACGCACTTGGCAATCGAAAAAACAGTCCGTAGCCATGTTGGGCGATGGGCTCAACGATGCGGGGGCTTTGGCAGCTGCCGATCTTGGGATGGCCATGGGTGCTGGAAGCGCATTGAGCAAACATCATTCGGGATTGGTGGTCATCCGCAACGACCTTTCGGCCTTAACACGGTTCTTTGAATTGGCCAAACGCACCCACGACATCCTGCGCCAGAATCTGATTTGGGCCTTTGCCTACAATGTAATCGGCATACCGATAGCCATGGGTCTTCTCTATCCCTTTTTTGGCCTATTCATGCACCCTTCCATCGCTGCAGCCGCCATGGCATTCAGTTCGGTGAGCGTCGTAGGCAACAGCATTCGTTTACTAAAACATCAAACATGAAAAAACTCATCTTTCAAACCGACCTCCACTGTGGGGGATGTGTGCGAAAAATCGAAACAGGACTCAATCAGCTTGAGGGCATTGATCGTTGGGCGGTAGATCTGCAGCACGAACAACGGCTGCTCAGTGTTTGGGGACACGAAATCGACCCCAAGACCATAGAAACGGTTTTTGAAACCTGTGGGTTCGAGGCCAAACTAAGCGATACTCAAATATAGCAGATGATGCTGGTTCGAATCAGGTGGAGCCTCCAAATGTGTTGACTGTTCAAACGGATCGAAGATCCAAATGAGATGGCTGTTCAAACGGATGAGGTACCCAAGAAAGTTTTCAATTATCCAAGGAACGCTTGCCACCCTTTATTTTCCAGGCTTTCAGCATCAGTTTCAACTTGCTGACGAAGACGGGTTCTGTATAGGGCAAGACGCTCCGCCAAGGCCGAATCGGAGATCGCCAACATTTGCGCGGCCAGTAGTGCCGCATTCTTAGCTCCATTCAGGGCCACCGTGGCCACAGGGATTCCACCAGGCATTTGCAAAATTGACAGCACCGAATCCCAGCCGTCCATGCTCTGGGATGATTTCACCGGAACGCCCACCACGGGAAGCGGACAAATAGAGGCGATCATACCCGGTAGATGCGCCGCACCTCCAGCACCCGCAATCACCACCTTTATGCCCCTTGATGCAGCGGTTTCTGCATATTCCACCATGCGCAGAGGCGTACGGTGTGCCGATACGATACGCACTTCACTGGAAACCCCTAACTCTTGCAGGACCTCTGCGGCCTGCTTCATGATGGGAAGATCCGACTTACTTCCCATAACAATACCAACAACAGAATTCTCACCCGAAATGATCAACTTTTTGCGGTCAGAACCTGCGGAATATGGTGTTTCAGTGCTCATGATCGAACCTTTGAAATTGAATCCCCAAAAAATGCGGGGCTACCGTTTGAACTAATCACCCTGATTTGCTTCTTCAGTGCTCTTGCACGCCGGATGAGGTCCTCAGGATCGCTCCCCACTACTGTAAAGTGCCCCATTTTCCGCATTGGTCGGGTTTCGGCCTTTCCATAAGCATGCAAATACACCCCTGGCTCTCCCAACAATTGATCAGCACCTTCAAAACAAGCGGGGCCGGAATGCCCTTCGGCACCAACCAGGTTCACCATGATTCCGGTGTGCAGGGATTCGGGTGTATGCAAGGGCAAATTCAAAATGCCGCGAAGGTGTTGCGCATATTGCGAATAAGTACAAGACTCCATGGTCACGTGTCCGCTGTTATGTGGCCGGGGAGCCATTTCATTCACCAACAAGCGGCCATCTCGGGTACAGAAAAACTCAACAGCGAGCAGCCCGCATACATCCAATTCTTGGGCGATCTGTTTGGCCCAATCAATGGCCTCTTGCATGACTCCTGTTGATAATCGCGCAGGCATCAACACCTCCTCCACCAGATTGGCTTCTGGATGGAAAACCATTTCACAAGGGGGAAAGGCCGTGGTTTCTCCCCTCAGGTTGCGCGCAACCAGCACGGCCAGCTCGCAGGCCAAGTCGATTGAGTCCTCCACGATGCACGGAACATCAGGCAAGCCAGAGAGGTCCTCAGCCGACCGAAGAGCACGAACGCCTTTTCCATCATAGCCCAAGCGACACGATTTCCAATAAGACGGAAAAGGCTGACGGCCTGCAGAAAGGGCATCGCGTAAGGGCTGGATTCCATCATAAAAATGTACGGGCGCCGTTGGGATCGCCCGCGCCATCAACCACTGCTTTTGCAGCGATTTATCTTGAATGGTCGCCAATGCCTCCGGATTGGGGTGTACCACTACACCGGCATCACGTAGTTTGCGAAGGGCGCCGGCATGAACGTGTTCAATCTCTAGGGTAAGCACATCGCAGGAGCGCCCGAACCGGATCACATCCTCCTCATGCAGCAAGTTACCCAAAACATATTCATCACAAACATGAGCGCAGGGCGCGTCGGGCGAAGAATCAAGCACACAGGTCTTTACATTGTATCGGCGCGCCTCATCGAGCAACATTCTTCCGAGCTGACCGCCCCCCAATATTCCTAAAACAAAATCTGAAGAAAAGGGTGATTTCACCAAACAAAAATACGAGATAGGCCGTTACCAAAAGTGAGAAACTTTTAACACTTAGGAAACTTTTAATACCAAAATAGTTTCCGTAGTTTTGCAAGCCCAATGGAAGATCCCCATAAGCCCCTATTGGGGCGCATTAGAGACCTTTTGTTCCTTTATGGAACAAAAAGCATTACGCTCGATGATATAGCGTCTCGAATGGGTATTTCCAAAAAGACAATCTACAGTTGTTGTCCGGATAAAAAAAACCTCGTGGACCGCATTGTGGTCGATTACCTCTCTTCGCATCGAGCGGATGCCGAACGGGTTCGTTTAGAGTCGCGCCATGCGATCGACGAAGTGCTCCAAATGGCCCGTTTGGCCCGTGCACGCATGGAACAAGTGTCGCCCGCTTTTTTGTTCGACCTCAACAAGTACTACCCCGATATATGGGCGCGCTTCGAGCAATACCGCACCCAAGAGATTTTCGGGCAAGTGGTGGACGTGATCAAACGCGGCCAACAAGAGGGCCTATTCCGCACGGATCTTGACACCGAAATAGTGGCGGCCATGCACTTGCAGCACATTCGGTTGCTCACCGAGCCCGGACAACAGCCTCGACCAGAGCGTCCTGTAGGGGACATGATCCGCCACATCATCAGTATTTTCTTGCAGGGGATTGTGACCCGAAAAGGACTGGATGTCATGAGCCAATTGGAAAAAGAATTATTGTAATTTTATAGTTATAACATATTAATACTTATGGCATCAGGCAGCAGAATTTTCTACTTTAGCTTTCTTTTGGGGCTCCTTTCCTCAGGACTTCTCGCGCAAACTTCATCCAACCCCTCTCAAACTTCATCCAACCCAGCGCAAACTTCATCCAACCCCAACCTGCGCTTTAGCCTCAGGCAGGCGGTCGATTTTGCCCTCGAACAAAACGTATCGGTTGAAAACGCTCGCTTGGATGAACAGGCAGCGGATTTGAAGGTCAGGGAAATAACCTCCATCGGATTTCCCCAAATTAGTGCTTCCTATGGTGTGAGCGACAACTTCATCATCCAGAAGGTGATTGTGCCGGATGGTTCGCTTTTTAACCCCGAAATCCCAAAGGGGCAACCCCTGGCGCTTCAGTTTCAACCCCGATATGGAGGCAATGCGGCTGTTACCGTCCGCCAGCTGCTCTTCGACGGGAGCTATTTGGTTGGGCTACAAGCCGTGAAAACATACCGCGAACTGGCGGTTAAAAACAGCGAAATGACACGGACTCAGGTGGTGGAGCAGGTGAAAAAAGCCTACTTCGGTGCCTTAGTTAGTTTCGAGCGGTTACGCACCCTCGATGCTGCCCTCCAAAGAATCGGAAAGAGCCTTGCGGAACTGGAAACCTTGAACAAAGAAGGCTTTGCCGAACAGCTCGATGTGGACCGCCTTCGGGTTCAACAAAACAACCTTCGCTCGCAACGGGAAAAAGTGGCCGCCTTATGCGACATCAGCCTCAACCTACTCAAATTTCAAATGGGATACCCTGTGGCGCAATCGATCGAACTCAGCGATAGCCTGTCAATGTTGGTGAACCTGCGCGCCCTTCCGCTCGAATCGGGCTTCGATATCCGCAAACGTCCAGAAATGCAACTCTTATTGCTGCAACAAACCGGGTTAAACCTCGAAATCAAAAGTCTCAAATCAGGATACTTGCCCTCACTGGCCCTTCAAGCCCAACGGGGCGCTTTGGCAGGATCCAATACGTTTAGTCAGGTCCGCGACCCTGGTGGTTCATGGTTTGCCTATGGTTCTGTGGGATTGGGGGTGAATTGGAATGTTTTCGACAGCTTCACCAAAAAGTATAAAATCCAGCAAAAAAAGATTGATTTGATGAAATCGCAGCACCTGACCGACCAATTCCGTCAGGCGGCTTGGATGGAAGAAGCCCATGCCATTACCCAGCTGCGCAACCAGATTCGATCGCTCGAGGCTCAGGAAGACAACCTCCGCTTATCGCGCCAGGTCCTTTCGGTCACCCAGACCAAATACCGCGAGGGGGTAGGATCGGGATTAGAAGTCACCGCCGCCGAAAGTGCGCTCACCGAAGCCGAATCAGGCTATTTCGGTGCGGTCTATGATTGGCTGATGGCGCGGGTTGACCTCGAAAAAGCCCGTGGCAGCCTCCTTGAAAAATAACACATTTTCAAACCCAACTTCTCACATACAATCCATCACATACAATCCATCACATACAACCCATCACTTACAATCCATCCCATTATTAACCGACAATATGTTGACCCACTTCACCCGTTTCACACAATTCACACACTTCACCCAATTCAACCGTCTCACCCACCCCATCTTAAGAATCTGCGTTTTTCTGCTCGCCTCGATCG